>NZ_OY763930.1:155000-455000 GCF_963667685.1 Maridesulfovibrio sp.
TATTCGAAAATATTGCTAACTAGCTATTGCCTTTCCTCTTATACTACACATATTAGTACCCAATCCTTGAACTATTAACCGACTAAGCGTCAATATATTATGAACTTCTCTTCATTAACTTTACATACTCCGTATCTTAAGCACGGCCTCAAGACCGGCATAGCTGCTGTCCTGGCCTATATTGCTGCCGATCTTTGCAATTTGAAATTCGGTTATTGGGCCGCCCTTTCAGCCGTAATTGTTATGCAGATCAATGTGGCTGATTCAATCAAAATGTGCTGGTACCGCTTTTCCGGTACTGCAATTGGTGCTTTTATTGGAATTTTATGCATCCTGACTTTTCCTCAGACTCCTAAAATGACCATGCTTGCGCTTTTTGTTTCCGTCGGATTCTGCGCATATATGACTCGCTACAACAATCGCTATAAAATGGCTGCCATAACAACTACAATTGTGACTCTTGCCAGTCTTGGTGAACCAAACCGCATAGAATTCGGACTCTTCCGAGTCCTTGAAATCGGCTTAGGAGTCGCCAGTGCGTTTCTAACCAGTATTTCTGTCTGGCCGATGCGCGCTTCAGAAGCCCTTAAATCAGACTTATTCAAACAATTTGAAGAATGCGCAACAAATTACGAGACATTAATGGACGGTTTTCTTGATAAACAAAGCTGTCTGATGCCAAGTGCGCTGGAAGCATTCAACAGTAAACTTACTAAAAACAGAGAAGTCTACACCAAAGTAATCCGCCTTGAACGCATTATATATGCCGAAGACACCCACCTGCTGGGAATGAAAGTCGAAACATTGGAAAAATGCGCCTCACATCTTCGGGCCATGCTGCATGCTCTCAACCACGTTCATGGCGAAGGATACCAGATTATTATGGAAAAAGAACTGCGTCAGCTTGCGAATGTGACAGCACAGGCCATGCGGGATATCGGTTCCAAAAGAATCCCAGATGAAAAAAGTCTACATGAGGCTCTCATCGCATCCCAGACAAGGCTTGAAGAACTGCGCAATGAAGGAGCTACCCGCAGATTCTACTTACAGAAAATAATCCAATTCTTTGCCTTCTATCATGGCGCACAGTTTATCTGCGAAGACCTGCTCCGCTACACACGCGAGAGAAAAAGAATTAATAACCGGCTTTCTAAGAATTAATAGATACCCGCGAGATTCATAAGCAGCAGATCCGCTTCGGGCTTATCATATTTATGGCTCATCAGCAGTTCACGAACGCTTACTTGCTTACCATAATACCGCTTATTAAAATCATTGCTGACCATGAAAGCACCTGCTCGATAAGTCATACCGCCATATGCTCCGGCCTGATCTACCAACAAAAGGATATTCCCCTCTGCATCGAAGGTCCCTCTATTGCTGTGTTCAGCAGCATGCCCAACGGCAAGGTCTGCGCCAAGGGAAAGGTCTATCTTTCCACCAAGCGCGGACTCCAATGCTTGATCATTCATCAGGAAAACAAGCAATGTTTTGCCTTCCACTCCCCCCTGCAGGCCTATATCTATTCCGGCCATATTGAAAAAAGCAGGACCATTCCAGAATCCAGTATCATCCTTGGCACAAAGCACACCCGGCCCAACCTCGGCCCCGACCATGAATGCCGCCTTGTACACATCAGGAAAAATAAATACTGCACGGGCGTCCTCCAGCAAATGATCAATGCGCGCGCCAACAGGTTTAGCACGCATCTGGTTAAGCGCACAAACAGACGAATCCACCACACTCTGCATTGTCGTAGAGGAATTGGTAACGCATGGATTACCCACAATCTTTTTTACAGGATTACATGCGCTGACTAACAACATAGCTATTCCCAGCATTACTGTTAACTTTAATTTTTTCATGCTGCTAATTTAAACTTATAAAAGCGCAATCATCAACTATTATCAATTTTGAATCATCCTGCTTTCTTTTCAAGAAATTTCTAAGATGATAAAAAATGTCATGCTAAAAAGTCAGAATTGTGTTTACTTGAGATGAACAAAAGCTAGCCGCTAAAGGGAAATAAATGTCCACTCTATTGCAGCCATATAATGAAAGAATGATGGAAGTCCTATTATACATCCAGCGCAATCTGGATGGCGACCTTTCACCGGAAACACTTGCAGAACAAGCCTGTTTTTCTGTTGCACATTTTCATCGTATTTTCAAAGGGATGATTGGCGAAAGCCTCAAAGAGCATGTGCGTAGGCTAAGACTGGAACGGGGCGCCTACAGACTTTGCTACACAGACAAGTCAGTAATGAATATAGCTCTTGATGCAGGATTTGAATCACCGGAAACTTTCAGCCGGGCTTTCAAAAAAAGATTTCTAGTTCCTCCCAGCGATTTCAGGAACAGCTCACGGGCTATTCTCAGCCCCGGTAATGACGGTAAAATCCATTACCGACCGGAACCATCCACTAAAAATTTTCAACTAGATGAATCCCCGGCAAAAAATAAAGTTGAGATTCGCACCCGTAAAGAGACACAGGTCGTATTCATCCGGCATGTTGGACCATATTTTGATGTCACAAAGGCTTGGGCGAAGTTGTGCGGGTGGGGCTTCGGAAAGGGTTTAATGTCATATCAAACTGAATTTCTCGGTCTATGTTACGATGATCCGGACATTACCCCAACTGAAAAAATAAGATATGACGCCTGCTTCAGCATTGATAACGAAGTAGAGACTCCGCCGGGTATGGGGATTCAGTTCATTCCCGGTGGTAAATATGCTGTCACTACACACTACGGTGATTATGAAGGACTGCACGATGCTTATCGGGAACTTTATGGAAAATGGCTTCCCACCAGTGGCTATCAATTGAAAAACAATATCCCATCATTTGAAAAATACATAAAAGCTCCACCGGATGTTCCGCCCGAAAAAGCTGTAACGGAACTCTGGTTGGCGATTTATTAATAATTAACAATACGGAGTTTCAAGAATGGACGTTAAAATCTGGGCAATTGATGCTGCAAAAATGGCTTATGTTGAGCATGTCGGACCTTATGAAGGAGTGGGTGAGGCATGGGAAAAGCTTTGCTCATGGGCAGGTCCGGCGCAATTATTTACCCCCGGCACAAGATTTTACGGTGTTTATTATGACGACCCCCGTGAAGTTCCGGCTGAAAAACTGCGTTCAGAAGCATGCATAACTATCGAAAAGGAAGTAGCTGTTCCTGATGGAATCATGCTCAAAGATTTTGAAGGTGGTAAATATGCTGTGACCACCCATCTGGGACCCTATGAAAACCTAAGTGAATCTTGGCTGAAGTTTTATACGGAATGGCTTCCCCAGAGCGGCGAAACACATGCGGAAAGTTCATGTTACGAGCAGTACTTGAACGATCCCAAGAACACGAAGCCTGAACATCTCGTAACTTTACTGCTCATGCCATTGAAATAAAACAAGCTAAAACGCCCCGTTTTTATACTGAAAACGGGGCGTTCCTACCTTTAACTTACATTAATAACCAACGATCATAACTTTATTTTCCAGCATCATGGGTATCCATATCCGTTTGCCCTTTGTATCCAGATATAAATCTGCCGGACCGCCGATCTTTTCCCCCAGCTCGAGTGTCGAAAGCTTTCCTGTTTCAAGATCCTGACGGATCAAAACACCCTCTTTCTTAAAATCAACCCAATCGGAAAAGATCACTTCGCCATCTGAATAGACCATCCCGTCATAGAATCCATCTCTCCGGCATGTCTTTTCAAAATAAAACCTGTTCCCGTCAATATGCCCTTTACCTACAATTCCATTTGGTTGGTTATCCTTACCGAATGAGCAGAGATAAACAGTCCCGGTTTTAGAGTCGTATGAAAGTCCATTAGGTCCGTAGAGGTCAGTATCGCATTCAAGTCTGTGAAATGATCCAGCGGATGTTGGATCCACTACAAAAAGGGACCCGATATCCGTTGCTGAAACAAGCAGCTTACCATCGTCAATAACAGTCATACCGTTAAGGAATGATGTTCCATCAACTGAAAAATCCAGATCAAGCACCTGCTTTCCATCTGCAACTGCGTATCCTTTAATATGATCAATATCATTAATATAAAGAACACCGTCTAAAACTGTCATGCCCTTGGGTGCATTAAGTCCAGTGATGAATTTACGCTCAATAACTTTGCCGTCTGCTGAAAGACGGGAAATATATCCATCGCCATCTTTATCCATGGGCCTAAGCTTTTCTCCAACATTAGAAACATAAAAATAAGTTCCATCAGAGGTGACACTTTCTGGAGCAGAAAACCCTTCGACCTTGATTGTCTTTGCTGAACATGCAGCAAGAACAAAAAGCAGAACCAAAAGAATTAAACCGAAAACATATTTACGCATAATTTCCTCCATGTTTTTGTTGAAAGGAAATTAGCGCAAAGTATTGATGCTTACTTTCGATTACAGTTCATATTTTAGCGGATTCGGTTCAGCGCGATATTGTCTGGGAGTCATGCCGTATTGTTTGCGGAAAAGGCTACTGAAATGGGAAAGGCTGTCGTACCCGGATTCGTAGGAGATTTCAGTAATATTCTTATCTGAATTACGGATCAACTGGGCAGCCCATGAAAGTCGGCGTTCCCGGATCCACTTTGCAGGTGTGGTATTGAAAGTCTTGTTGAACTCGCGCTTAAAAGTGGACAGACTGCGCCCGGAAAGTTCAGCCATATCGCCAAGACTGATGTTTTTGTTGAAATATTGCTCCATGACCGCTGAAAGATCTGTTTTCAAACTGTTGCGGCAATCCTGCAAGAAATTCAAGAAATATTCATTTCCATCTGAGGAGCAGAGATAATGGAGCAGCTCACGGACTTTTAAGCGCAAAAAATCGTCGTCTCTGCCCAAAGATGACTCAAAAAGCGGCATCATTGAGGATAAAAAAATCTTGATCTGTTCGCTGACATTGATCTTGAACACGGCTTTTCCCGTTGCTTTATTCATACCCGCTTCAACGGTCAAAGAATCTACAAAATCAGTCAGCATGCGATCATCTAAAAAAAACAGCACTGTATCAAAGGAACCGCCCTGCTCCGGAATCATCTCGGACATAAGGTGAATACCTTTGCGACAGAAAAAAGCTTCCCCCTTTCCTAAAACAATATCGCCGTCAGCAGAATGTATATATTTGGTTCCCTCAATAATAAACACCAATGAGTGCTGGGAAACACAGGTTTCGTGCCGTATCTCAGATTTTTCACTTCGATATTGCACAAAAGTGACGCCCCCCAGGCTAATACTTGGAATCTGACCGGACTCATTAATATATCGAGGAATTGACAGCATTAGAAATAAGAAAAAGGGCCGCGCGAGACGGCCCTTCTGATATTATAGATTTAGAATTCGAGATTCTTGGGAGTTCTGGGGAAAGGAATTACGTCGCGAATGTTGGTCACACCGGTGAGCAGCATGAGCATACGCTCAAAGCCCATTCCGAATCCGGCATGCGGTGCAGAACCAAAACGGCGGGTATCAATATACCACCAGTAATCTTCCGACTCCATCCCGGTTTCAGCAATTCTGTTTTCCAGAACATCAAGCCTTTCTTCACGCTGAGAACCACCTACCAGTTCCCCGATTCTGGGAACAAGCAGGTCCATGGCGGCAACGGTTTTGTTATCATCATTCACACGCATGTAAAACGGTTTGATTTCTTTAGGATAATCATAAACGATGACTGGCTTTTTGAAATGTTTTTCGGTCAAATATCTTTCATGTTCAGTTTGCAGGTCCTGACCGTATTCCGGATAATATTCGAACTTCTTGGCCTGTTTGCAGCGCTGCAACAGGTCCACAGCATCAGTATAGGTAATGCGCTCGAAATCATTATCAAGAGTGTTACGCAATGTATCCATCAGGGTTTTGTCCACGAATTTAGCGAACAGATCGATGTCATCGGCGCAATTTTCCAGAACGTGGTTAATGAGATATTTAACCATCTCTTCGCCAAGATCCATGTTATCGTTAAGATCAGCGAAAGCCACTTCCGGTTCAATCATCCAGAATTCGGCAGCGTGGCGAGGTGTATTGGATTTCTCAGCGCGGAAAGTTGGTCCGAAAGTATAGACCTGACCAAGGGACAGTGCGTACATTTCAACATCAAGCTGGCCGGACACAGTAAGGTGTGCTTCTTTACCGAAGAAGTCATTCACGCCCTGCTCTTCTTTTTTCATTGAAGAAAGAGCTTCGTGGTCAAGGGAAGTAACCCGAAACATTTCTCCTGCCCCCTCACAATCGGAGCCGGTGATGATCGGGGTATGTACGTAGAAGAAGCCTTTGTCGCGGAAAAATTTATGAATCGCATAGGAAAGCTCGGAGCGGATACGGAACATGGCTCCGAATTTATTTGTGCGCGGACGCAAATGCGCAATGCTCCGCAAAAATTCATCTGAATGGCGTTTTTTCTGCAGCGGGAAAGTCTCAGGATCAGCAAAACCGATCAATTCAATGGACTTGCCACGAACTTCCCATTTCTGCCCTTTACCGGGAGATTCAACAAGTTCCCCGATAACACTGACTGATGCACCTGTAGAGATTTTTTCAAGCTCAGCTTCAATTTCCGGAGTATGATCAATTATGACCTGCACATTTTTCAAGCAGGAACCATCATTAACTTCCAAAAAGGAAAATCCTTTGTTATCACGTTTGGTGCGGACCCAGCCTTTAACCAGAATTTCGGATGAGGCATGTTCAGCATTCAAGATATCTATGACGCATGTTCTTCTCATAAATTGTCTCCAATCACTTGGTTTAGCGCCGATAATTGCGCTTCGCGTTAGATGTAGCCCCTAGTCGTGTAAATTTCAACTAACTTATGCTTCATTAATATATAAAGACCTCGGCATGCCACGCATTTCAGATGGGTCATCTTGACACAGAAAATATTAGTTAAATTTTCTTCATTTTTTACTTGCATTTCATAATAGGAATCGTTATTAATTATTTCAACGAAACGGAACAAAGATTTTAAACAATAAATTCACACTCAAATCTTACACAAGGAGAATTACAATGACCAAAACAATTGAAAACCTCAAAGCAGCATTCGCAGGCGAATCCCAGGCTAACCGTAAATACCTCGCTTTCGCAGAGAAAGCAGAAGCAGAAGGTAAACCCGGCGTTGCAAAACTTTTCCGCGCGGCTGCAGCAGCTGAAACCATCCACGCTCACGCACACCTGCGTCTTATGAAGGGAATCGGTTCCACCGAAGAAAACCTCAAGGCAGCAATTTCAGGCGAAACATATGAGTTTGAAAAAATGTACCCTGAAATGATGGAAGACGCAAAAGCTGAAGGTGAAAATGCTGTTCTGCGCTACTTCGGTTTCGCTAACGAAGCTGAAAAAATCCACGCAGACCTCTACACCGAAGCACTCAACGCAGAAGGTGACGTGTTCGCTGAAGCAGAATTTTACATCTGTTCCGTCTGTGGGCACACCCAAAACGGTGAAGCCACTGAAAAATGTCCCATCTGTGGCGCTGCTCCCAAAGCATACAGCAAAGTTGACTAAACAGACTGTTGTCTCGTCTCTCCCTAACCCCGGTGTAGCTTCTACGCCGGGGTTTTCTTATTTGTTTCCGATATCCTCTGGACTAATCACAGCTGATGCCTATTTGTTAAAATGATGCCAGAATGGACCTGACCAGGACAGTTGCGTATCCTAGATTACTGCGCTATCTTCGCCTGTTCAAAATAGACTTCAAAGGGGATTTCAATGGGATTTTTTTCTAAAGTAAAAAAATTGTGGAGCAGCCCGGAAGACAGGGCAGAACAAGCACTTAAAGATTATCTTGGCGACGAATACGAGTCGCAGGAAACAGAACAACAACAAGAAAATTCTGCGCCGGAGCCAGAAGCAGCACCGGAGCCGACAGCCACAGCGGAAGCTGAGCAAGAAATAAAACCAACTCCCGAACCAGAACCTGAGCCGGCTCCCGAGCCTGTTACAGAAATAATCCCTGAAAAGATCTCGGTTGCTGAAGAGCCGATAGCTGAACCGGAAGATGCTGTCGAACCAGAAATTTCATTTGAAGAGGCTGTTACAGAACCGGAGCCGGAAATAGATCTTGAAGCAGCACCGGAAACTGCTTCGGAACCGGAAATCATTCCAGAACCGGTGGCTGAAATTGAAGCACCCATTATAGCTGATGAACCGGAAGATGCGTCTAAAAGACCGGGCGCGCCGACAATCCTTGAGCCGGTTATGGAAACCGAATCTCGTCCCGCCGAGGACAAACCGCAGTGGCAGATTGACCTTACCAAATCACTGCAACAGGCTGAACCGCGTCTTTCCGTATGGTTAGGCCTTATTCTCGTTGGCATTGAAGAAGCAGGGGACGACCTCTGGGACCGTCTTTCCTTCCTGTTGGAAGCACTCGAAGCACCAAAAAGTGAAGCAGAAGACTTCATTGTCCGTTTCAAAGACTGGCTCGAAGAAATGGACTACGAGTATGTGGAAGAATTCCGCTCCGAACTCCAGTATCGCCTCGCTCTCGCCCTTGAACTTGAGGACGAAGAAGATGAGCGCAGCCGCTTGTTTATCAAGCTTTCGGAAGGTCTGAACAAGACCCGCGAGCAGATTACCAAGCGTATCGACTCCATGCTTTCCAGCCACACCGCGTTTGATGACGATTTCTGGGAAGAATTTGAAGAAATACTCATTATGGCGGATGTTGGGTACGAAGCTTCCATGGAATTGGTTGAGCGCATGAAAGACCGCATCCGTAAAGCCGGGGAAACCAATCCCGAAAATTTCAAAGACCTGCTGCGCGAAGAACTGGATGAAATATTTAAGGTTCCCAAACGCATCAAAGCTTTCAACCCGCCGGAAGTTGTCATGATGATCGGCGTGAACGGTGTTGGTAAAACCACCACCATTGCTAAACTGGCCCACCGCGCCCAGATGCAGGGCCGCAAGGTTCTCATTGTTGCTGGTGATACCTTCCGCGCTGCCGCAATCGGCCAGTTGGAAGTATGGGCTCGCCGCGTCGGTGCCGGATTTTACGCCAAGGCTGAAGGTTCCGATCCTGCCGCTGTCGCTTTCGAAGCCATCGATTACGCTGTTAAAAACGGCTATGACCTCATGCTGCTCGACACCGCCGGACGTCTGCACAACAAAGCCAACCTCATGGAAGAGCTGCGCAAGATCCGCCGCGTTCTCGGTAAAAAGCATGATGAAGCACCGCACCGCAGTGTGCTGGTAATTGATGCCACCACTGGACAGAACGCCCTTTCCCAGACCAAGATATTTAATGAGGAAATCGGTGTTGATGAACTGATCCTGACCAAGCTTGACGGTACAGCGAAAGGTGGAGTCATGATCTCAGTAACCATGCAGCACAAGCTGCCCATCACCTACATCGGGCTGGGCGAGAAAATGGAAGACCTCAGGCCGTTTAACGGCGAGGACTTCGCTAAGGCTCTGCTGCTGTCATAAGATTACGTTCTGCATCCCTTCGAGAGCCTCCCGACGGACTTAAACCCTTTTAGTTGTCTAGCTAAAAATAAAAATCCCTTGGAGTTTAAAAAACTTCAAGGGATTTTCTTATACCCAGCCAGTCTCGCAAACAGCCTCAAATCCCGGCAGTTTGATCCTTTGGTGATGCAGGAACATGCGCTCTGCCCCGTCTTCTTTTCCATAGATTGGATCACCTATGATGGGAAATCCCATATGGGCAAGATGCGCCCTGATCTGGTGCCGTGCGCCCTTGGCGATACGCACTTCCAGTAGAGCTGTTCCGTCCGCAAAACTTTCCAGCAACTTTGCATAGGACCAGCGTTCCGGATCTGCCTGCTCATTGAGTACTTTGGTACGCTTGCGCTCAGCGGTATCCAGCCTGTTTTTGACTATGAAATCTTCAGCCGGGATACCGTGCACCCTGGCGTGGTAGATTTTATCCACCGTGCCGGAATCCTCATAAGCGCGAAATTCATTTTCCCGCTCTACCCCGAAAGCTATAAGGAGCATGCCGGATGTCAGGAAATCCAGCCTGTTTGCAAGAATCGGGTCATGCTTGGGAAAAATCTTGTCCAAACATTCCTCTACAGAAGGCTCCAGACTTCCGGCTACAGCTGCAGAATGAATACCTTCAGGTTTATAAACTGTTCCAAAACCATCACCCTGCTTAACTACATTGATTCGTGAGAGTATTTCAACAAAACAGGAGCGCTCTTCACCTGCAAACAGAACAACTTCTGCTCCGGGGAAAATCTTAAGCCCGGAACGGCAGTTACGGCCATTTACCTGCACAAAACCGTTCTCGATCAAGCGCCTGCGTTCACGCAAGCCGCTGTCAGGAAGCAACTTGAGCAAGAATTTATCCACCCGCATTCCTTCGTCACAATCCTGCGCAATAAGTCTGTCAATTTCATTCAATTTTTCATCTTCCATTTCTGTTAGCTGATTACCATTCAAATTAATCCAACAGGGTTTACGCTGCAAGGGAAACAGCATACAACTCGTTAAGTGCAATTTATTTAGCTGGCCGCCTTTACAGCTGCCCAGCGGTCTTGATCAACCTTTTCCCACTGTAACAGGATTTGCCGTGAATATTAAAGGCTGTATTTTCGTGATCTGTGCCGCCATCATGTGGGGGCTGATTGGTCCGATCTCAAAATTTCCTATTGAACAAGGAATTGCTCCGCTGGAAAACGCCTTCTGGCGGGCGGTTTTCGCATGGATACTCTTCGCTGTCCACGCCTGCCGCATCCGGGCTGTAAAAATTAACATCAAGGACCTGCCCCAAATTATCATATTCGGTTTTGTGGGTGTGACCATCTTTTACGGTTCATACCAACTGGCGGTACAGAATGTCGGCGCAGCGCTGGCCTCAGTGCTGCTTTACACTGCACCGGCATGGGTTGCCTTTATGTCATGGTTACTGCTGGGTGAAAAAATGACCCCGGTAAAAATATCCGCCATGCTGATCACTCTCTTCGGTGTGGTCTGTGTGTCGCTCGGACCCCAGATTTTCGGAACAGGCAAGGAAATGAATTTCACTTGGCCGGGCATCATTTTCGGCCTGACTTCCGGGTTCACCTATGCCCTCTACTACATTTACGGCAAGACTATTTTTGCGCGTTATACAACCCCGACCATTTTTCTCTACGCCCTGCCCATCGGCGCACTATGTCTGCTTCCGACCTTTGATTTCACCCCCAAAACCGGGACCTCATGGGCGAGCATCGTCGCACTGGCAGTAATTTGCACCTACGGAGCTTACTCCGTCTACTACGCCGGACTTAAAACTCTGGAACCGACAGCCGCGTCAGTAATTGCCACTATTGAACCGGTAGTAGCCGCCATACTGGCATGGCTCTGGTGGAATGAAAGCTTCGACTGGACCGGATACATCGGCAGTGCCTTAATTATTGCCGCCGTACTAATGATGGTAATGGAAAAAAGGATAACAGCTTTTTTAGCCTCAGGCAGTCCTGCCACGGCTACAGTTAAAGAATAACTTTAATGCGCTTCGCGCTTTTTATTGAATAGATTTTGCCTCCGGCGGCCCTGTCAGGGAACCCTTCGGGGGCTTAAACCCTTTTTATTGCGCCCCTTCCTGGGGCTTACCCCTTCGGGCGGTGCTTTGAGGCACCGGGCAAATCCGCTTTGCTGCGGATTTGTGGCAAAAGGGTTTGTTTCACTGTCGCCATCTCTAAGACTCGCGGAAGACCGCTCGCCTAAGCGCTGATGCAAGAATCCAAAAACTTTTTAGCAAGGCTTCGCCGACAGGCGACTTAACACCGCATTTAATTTTTTAAAAAGAACACATCCCCCAACTAAAACGCGTTTGGGTAGAGGGGATGGGGATTCTTAAGGGGAAGGGGAGACCCCCTTTTGGCGTTAGCAAAGGGGGGCTCCCCTTCCCCTTAAGCCGCCGGAGGCACAACAAATGCTCAAACAAGTAAAAGCTTCAGCCGGGTCAGGTAAGACATACGAACTTACGGCCCGCTTCTTATCTCTTTTAGCCGGAGCACAGGAAGAGGATTCTATCCCTGTATGCAAAAGCTCACAGGGCAAGGGATACTGCTGGCCAGAAATCATGGCTGTAACATTCACCAACAAAGCCGCAGCCGAAATGAAGGAACGCGTTATCCGTTCGCTGAAAAACCGTGCTCTTGATATTCAAGGAGACGGACTTGGCGCGGACTGGAAACCGCAGGAAGCCAAAAGACAGCTCATCCCGATCCTTCAACGCTACAACCGATTGAACATTCGTACCATCGACAGTTTGCTTAACCTGCTGGTGCGCATCTTCGCACTTGAGCTGGGCCTTAACCCTGAATTCGAACTTCTCTTTGAACCGCAGGCTCTGTTCGAGCCGAACTTCAACAAATTTCTGGCCCAATGCGAAGAAGGCGACCTGCGGCGCAAGGAACTTCTGGATGATGCTGTGGACAGCCTTGTGCTCAAAGAAGAGAAACAGGGGTTCTGGCTTGCTGAACAAATGCGCATGCGGCTGCTATCCATACTGACCCACGTTATCGACCATCCTGCGGAACGCCTTACCGATCAGGAAGAAATCGCCGGATTGCTGCAAGTTGAGTACGATGCTTTCCAGAAAGCGGTGCGTGATATCTCCGGGGTAATTGATACGGACAAGCTGGCTGCTTCGGCACACCTGAATAAATACCTTGCCCATGCCGCGACTATTGATTTTATGGACCTGCCCAAAGAATCGACCATGCTCGCCAAAGACAGCTTCGAGGATTGCGTAAATAAAAAATCCAAGGGTGATATCAATAGCTACCACGAAAAAATTTACGCCGAGCTTAAAAAGGCTCATGAGATCTACCGCGATAAAGCGACTATTCTGCGCGGGGCGTACGCACTGGCACCGTTCGTGCGCATTGTAGAGGAAATACGCGCCGATATTATCGAATACCAGACCCGCAACGGCATGTTGCTCAGTGCAGACCTGCCCAAGGTTGCCAGCTATGTGCTGCAAGGCGAAAGCGCGCTGCCCGATGCCTTCTGCCGCATGGGTTCACGCTTGCATCACCTGCTTATCGATGAATTTCAGGACACCAGCCTCGCCCAGTGGCAGGCCATGATTCCGCTGGCTATGGAATGCTTGTCCAAAGCGGGCAGCCTCTTCTACGTGGGCGATGTCAAGCAGGCCATTTACAGTTGGCGAGGCGGACGTTCAGAACTTTTCGATGAAGTTGGCGAAGAGCCGGAACTTAATATGCTTTCCGAGTTTATCCCGGCCAATCTGGATTACAACTGGCGCAGCCTTGAGCATGTCATTGGATTCAACAACGAATTCTTTGATGCACTGGCGGATTACGACCTCGCTCTGGAACTTTCGGAAAAGCTTTACCCCAATGGCCCGCAGGATCAGCAGATTGAACTGGCCCAGCGCATTTCCCATTCATTTTATGAAGCATCGCAACAACTGCCGCCCAATCAGGACCGCGCCGGTGGATACGTAAGGCTTCAACGCATATTTGCTTCCAGTGCGGCTGAAATTGTGGAAGAAACACGCCGCAACTTTGACCAGCTCATGGAAGAACTGCTACCCCGACGCGAATACCGCGACATTTGCGTGCTGGTCCGCTCCAACGGGCATGCCCAGTTGATATGTGACTGGCTGGTGGAAAAATCCATCCCGGTGATCACCGAAAACAGCCTGCAACTGGATCGCCACCCCATCGTGCGCCAGATGGTTTCGCTGCTTAAATTTCTTGATTACCCGCAGGACGACCTTGCTTTCCTTGAATTCATCTGCGGACAGGAAATATTCGGCACTATATCCGGTATTGCCCATGAAGACCTTTTTGAGTGGCTGGCCGGCCGGGACAAAGGACCGCTGTACCGCCGCTTCTCAGAGCAATACCCGGATTTCTGGAACACCCATATCTCCCCTTTTATCCGCAAGTCGGGCTTAATGACTCCTTACGACCTTGCCAGTGAGATGGTCAGCCGCTTCAAGCTCATCGAGCACTATCCGCTGGATGAATTATACATCCGCCGTTTCCTTGAGGTGGTTCACCTCGCCGAAGAAAAACGGGGCACTTCGCTGGCCGCTTTTCTCGATTTCTGGGAACTCTCCTCCGCCGAAGAGAAAGTCCCACTGCCGGAATCAGTCAATGCGGTACGCATTATGACCATTCACAAATCAAAAGGACTGGAATTTCCGGTCATAGTGGTACCCTTCCACAACTGGTCAGTCTCCGGGCCGGATGCTTCGCTGGCTGATATCGAAGTGGACGGACAAACCATGCTTACGCCCATGAGCAGCGCGCTCGGTGATATCTACTACGAAAACCGGACCCGCATGTTCAGCGAACAGCTAAACCTGCTCTATGTGGCATGGACCCGTGCAGGACAGGAACTGTACGGATTCCTGCCGTCTGAAAAGACACGCGGCGTCACCCCGGCACTGACGGCAATTGACCTTATCCTTGAAGATAGATTCAATGATTTGGGATTGCTGGAGTACGGACTCAAGCCGCAGGCAACAGAGCCGGAGCCGGAAGTAACGGAAATTATCACACAAAAACAGTGTGATGATTTCTGTACGCAGGAAGACGCTGCTTCATCCCTTCAAGAACCGGAACTTATGGCCTGGTTGCCGAGACTGCGAGTCTACCGTCACAACCTTGAAGACTATTCCTACGATGCGCGCATGCGAGGCGAACTGGCCCACAATGCCATGGAGAATCTGATCCTCACCGGTAATGATGCAGCCGACTGCCGGCGCAGTGCCGAAGCCGCTTTCGCCAAGTTCCCGGCAGTGACCGAAGAGGAAGATGTACTCGTTCCGCAGGTAACAGAAATGGCTCTCTGGGCTTTATCCGAACCGGATATCAGGACTGCCATTGAGCATGGCAGACCGGAAGTGGCCATAATGGATGCCAAAGGTGAAACACACCGTGCCGACCTGCTTCTTCTGGAAGAGAAACAGGCACTGGTAGTGGAATACAAAACCGGACAGCCCTCACCGGAGAATGAAAAGCAGGTCAAAAGATACCTGAAGCTGCTGCGTGAAATGTATGGCGATAAAAAAGAATTACGCGGTTTACTGGTATATCTTGACGGCAAATTCACAAGAGAAATCAATTTATGATGCACTGCGTATTTTTAAGAATGACAGACAAAGCCTTCGGCGACCCTGCCGGGGGCCTTAAACCCTTTTGCAAAAGGGTTTAAGAATCCCAAAACCTTATATTGAGCTTCGCTGGTTGTTTATGCAAAGACAACCGTTATGCGCTACTTGCGAAGCATAATTAACACGTCTTTGAAAGAGAGGGGATGGGGTCTGGGGAAGTGGAGAGAAAACTTTGGGCGTTAGCAACATTTTCTCTCCACTTCACCAGCCGCCGGAGGCACAACAAATGAATAATAAAAATATACAGATAATATCGTGGAAAGAGGATTTCATTGAAAACCTTGCCACTACTATAATTAACGATTCAGACGGGGACTTAAGCCGGGTTACGGTTATTGTCCCGCACCACCGTCCGGCGCGTTATTTGAAGAAAGCGCTTGCTGCATCGGACCAGCTTTCCAAACCGTGCATTCTGCCGGAGATCTATTCTTTTTCAGACTTTGTCTCTTCGTTAATCCCGAAACTGACCGCAGAATTCCCGCGCAAAATCGGCAAGCTGGATCAAGTAGGCCTGCTCTTTGATATTATTGAAAAGCTGCGCGGAGAATCCACTGGAATGCTGTCAAAGATGCCTGCGGACCTGCAATTGTTTTTCCCATGGGGAACACGGCTTGCTTCGCTGCTGGAAGACCTGTTGCGTCAGGACATCAAACCGCGCAACCTGACCATGTTGCAGGGCGAAGTGCTTGAATGGGCAGCCGCCCTGCTGGAAGAGCTGGAAATAATTTTCGTACGCTACGTGGAAGAGCTTGAAAGACGCGGCTGGACCACATCCGGTTTGGAAAACCGCACTCTGGTGGAAAATCTCGGCGGCCTTGATGAAATCCTGCAAGACCGCAAACTTTATCTCGCGGGGTTCTACGGCGTCAGCGGTGTGGAAGACATGTTCTTCCGCTACCTGTGGGAAAACCTCGGACTGCAAGTTATCTGGCACAGTGATCCCGGGCTGGCTGAGGGGCGCAAGGGACATTTCGCCGTGCGTGAACACCGCCTATGGTTACAGAATTGGAAAGCCCAAGCGATTTCAGATCATACCGCCGAGGGTAGCTGCGACCTTCCAGCACTGAAATTTTTTGAAGGCTTCGACCGCCATTCCCAGTTATCAGCCATGCGCGACGAACTCTGCTCGCAAAAAGTGGAAGGATGCGCTGTAGTCCTGCCGGACACATCTCTGCTGCTCCCGGTCATGCATCACCTGCCGGAACAGGACATCAACATCAGTATGGGCTACCCGCTTGAGCGCTCTGCACTGAACGGTCTGCTTGAAGCCACCCTCAAACTTCAGGAAAACCGTAACGGCCAGAACTTCTACTGGAAGGATATCCTAGCCCTTATCCGCCACCCCTACCTAAAAATGCTTGAAGTGGACGGCGACCAGCCCCTGCGAACAATTTTCCACCAATGGGAAAATGCGCTGCGCCACGGTGCACCCTATGCGGATATAAAAGATTTTGTCCCGGTCTACAGCGACGACAATGGTAATCTGGTCGATAATCCTGAGATTACGGAAGAGCTGCGCGCAGAAGCAGTACGGATCTGCATTGACGGATTCAAGGATATCGAAACTCTTTCAGAGCTTGCGGACAGTCTGCAGGCCATGGCTGAAATGCTGCGCCGGCGTGGTGGAACGCTCTGGAACCGCTACCTGCTGGACTCTGAATGTCTGTTCCGGCTTATGAATGAAGTTATCCCTGAACTGCGTGAAAGCTCGATCAGCAATGAAATTTTCGGGCAGTCACTCTGCTTTTCCATTTTCCGCCAACTGCTTTCATCACAACGTGTATCCTTTGAGCCGGACCCCATTTCCGGCATGCAGGTACTGGGTATGCTGGAAAGCCGTCTGCTGAATTTCAAGCGCACCTTCATCCTGGATACCGTGGATGATAAACTTCCCGGAACGGATCCCTACGATCCCCTGCTCCCGGACCAGCTGCGCCATCTGCTGGACCTCCCTGATTCACGGGAAAGGGAATCCGTAGCCACCTACAACTTCTACCGCTTGATCATGGGCAGCAAGGAATCCTGCATATTTTACCAAAGCGGTGTGCAGCCGGGATTACTGGATTCAAAATCAATTCGCTCCCGGTTCGTAGAGCAACTGCTCTGGGAAATAGAACAACAGCGCAAGGAAATCATCACTCCGGGAGAAGATTTTCCGCTCAAGGCGGTCAACTTTCCTGTCGGGGCCATCGTCAACAGCCCGGCGGCCATTCCCAAAGAACCGTTGCAGGATAAATTGCGCAACCTTCTAAAATTCAAGGGACTCTCACCTTCTGCGATTGATTGCTACGTGGGCTGCCCAAAACTATTCTTTTTCCGCTACCTTTCCAATGTGCGCGAAAGTGTTAGTGTGGATACAGAAGGCGACCGCGCCGGATTCGGCGACCTGATCCATTCCGTTCTCAAGGACTTTCTTGAACCACACCTGCACAAGGATATTTGTGGTGCGGACTTGAGTCCCAATGATTTACAAGACCTGTTCATGCTCCGGCTGGAAAGGGATTCCCTCTATACCAACCTTGCATATGACATTAAAAAGTCCCTTGAACAGGCCGGGAAAAATAGACTGGCCCTGTTTCTGAAAAATCTTAAGCCGACCAGAATTGTAGAACTTGAATCCGACTCACAGGCCGAACTTGAAATAGACGATTTTAAAGTACGCATTCATGGCCGTGTAGACCGTGTTGATGAGCGGGGCGCCGAACGCCATGTCCTCGATTACAAGACCGGACGGCTGCACCTGCCCCGCCGCTCTTTCTGGGAAGATGAGCAAATATGGGGACCGGTCCTTGATGACCCTCAAGCCATCCATCATGACGGAACCATCTTTCTGGAGATGATCAAGAACAGCGCGGACAGCCTACAGCTGCCACTTTATCTACTCATGGATCATCATACGTCAGGAGAGATACCACGGCAGGCTGCACTGGTTGAACTTCTAACCGATGGCCGTGAAATGGGCTTGTTCGATTCGAAAACCAGTGATGAAGACCGCGAGGAAATAATTGAAACCAAAATTCCGGCGCTGACCAGACTCATCATCAACAACATGCTGGTTGAATCAGATTTTAAACCTATCCGCTCAAATATGTGCCAATGGTGTGCGTACCGAGAAGCGTGCGGAAGCTGATCTCTCACATTAATTTGTGACACAACACTTTATTAAGGTTATGCTTCGCACATGAAAAGGATATATAATGAAAACTTCTGAAATTATGATTTGTGGAGCTGGCATCGTAGGCCTTACTGTGGCTCGGGAACTGGTTTCCAGAGGATATAAAGATATTCTGATCATTGATAAAGAGACTGCAATCGCAAAACATGCGTCCGGCCGCAACAGCGGTGTCCTGCATGCGGGGATATATTACGCTCCGGGAAGTCTGCGTGCGGTTTCATGCCTTTCCGGCAACTTAAGGATGAAAGAATACTGCCGGGAAAAAAATCTGCCACTGCTGGAGACCGGAAAAGTAATTGTCGCACGTGATGAATCAGAACTGCCCACCCTGCACGAGCTCTATACCCGGGCTACGACTAACGGCGCCAAAGTCGAAATTATTGATGAACGACGTCTTGCAGAAATAGAACCCAATGCAAAAACGACCAAAGAAGCACTATTTTCTCACTACACGGCTGTAATAGATCCTCGTGCAGTGATGCAATCACTATATAACGACCTTGATTCCAGCGGCAAAGTCTCTTTTATGTTAGGCACTAAATTCATCACCGCTGAAAAAAATAATCTAATTGTTACCGATAAAGGAGAATTTAGCTGTGGACTTTTTATTAATGCAGCAGGTTCCTACAGCGATCAGGTTGCCCGGTCATTCGGATTTGGAGAAGGCTACCAGCTGATCCCTTTCAAAGGCATCTATAAGAAACTAAAGAAAGAAAAAGCCCATATAATCAAGGGAAGCATATATCCGGTGCCCAACATCAAGAACCCTTTCCTCGGTATTCATTTCACCCGCGGTGCCAGCGGCGATGTATATCTCGGTCCAACGGCGATACCGGCTTTTGGACGCGAGAACTACGGCATCCTCAGCGGATTAGACTCGGAAGCCTTAGACATTATGATTCGCGACACCATCCTCTTCTTTAAAAACAATAAATTCAGGTCTGTTGCATTTGAAGAGCCGCGCAAATACTTTTTTAAATTTTTCTTCAATGATGCCAAAAAACTGGTTAAAACTCTCTCCCCTGACGACATTGAAAACACTTCCAAAGTTGGCATTCGCCCTCAGCTTGTCGATCTGAAACGTAACGAACTCGTCATGGACTTTTTAGTAGAAAGTGATAAAAAGAGTGTGCACGTACTCAACGCTATTTCACCTGCATTCACCAGCTCCATGTATTTCGCTGAAATGATTGCTGACAAATACATACACTAGAGAATGTATGTATTTTACAATACAAAAACATTCATTTTGCATAGCACAACTAAGATATAACAGTTAAAAAGAACTTGACTTTAAACCTCATACAGGAAAAAACTTTTCTCGGAATTTAAAGTTGCCTCTGAACTATAGATACACATCCGTATGTATCCGTTCAGAATACCTTCGACAAAGCGTTTTGTTGGCAGTATTGTTTAATTAGCGAGGCAACTCTCAAATATACAAGTCATAGGAGAACTTTACTATGAATCTTCCTCAGCTCAAGATTGGTGATCTGGTTGCAAAGGTGCCCGTCATACAAGGCGGCATGGGTGTGGGAATATCCCTCTCCGGCCTTGCTTCCGCAGTTGCTAAAGAGGGTGGCATCGGCGTTATCGCTGCTGCAATGATCGGTCTTACCAACAAAAATGGTGGTAGAGACCACGCCAAAGCACACATTGAAACTCTGGCCGAAGAAATTCGCAAGGCCAAAGAAATGACTTCCGGTATACTCGGTGTAAACATCATGGTTGCCCTGTCCAACTTCGCGGACATGGTTACAACTTCAGTCAAAGAAGGTGCTGATGTTATCTTTTCCGGTGCCGGCCTTCCGCTTGACCTGCCCAAATACCTGCACGACGGAGCAAAGACCAAACTGGTCCCCATTGTTTCCTCCGGACGCGCAGCATCTATAATCTGCAAAAAATGGATATCCAAATTTGATTACCTGCCTGATGCTTTTGTTGTTGAAGGCCCCATGGCAGGCGGACATCTCGGCTTCAAACGCGAGCAGCTCAATGATCCTAAATTCGCACTGGAAAATATTCTTCCTGAAGTAATCAAAGCTGTTAAACCTTTCGAAGAAAAATCAGGACGCACGATCCCCGTTATCGCGGCGGGCGGTGTATACTCCGGTGAAGACATCAATAAATATCTTCACATGGGTGCAGCCGGGGTTCAGATGGGAACCCGCTTTGTTGCCACCCACGAATGCGATGCTGATGAAGAATTCAAACAGGCTTATGTTAACTCCACCAAGGAAGACATGGCCATCATTCAGAGTCCCGTAGGACTCCCCGGCAGAGCCGTCAAGAACGACTTCCTGCAAGCGGTCACTGATGGCAAAAAGTCCCCCTTCAAATGCCCGTTCCATTGCATTAAGAGCTGCAAAGTTGAAGACAGCCCGTACTGCATTGCCTCTGCACTGATCAATGCGCAGCGCGGTAAACTGAAAAACGGTTTTGCTTTTGCCGGTTCCAACGCCTGGAGAACGGAAAAAATCATTTCAGTAAAACAGCTCTTCACCGACCTTAAAGCGGAATTTGACCGTGCTGTTGCACGCTAAGTTCCAACCTTTCTAGAAAATAAAAAAGGCGTTCTGCATTTTGCGGAACGCCTTTTTTTATACTTACGACGGTCAAATATCTATTTCATTTCTGCCGTTTTCTTTTCTTCGGCTTTGGGGTCTTCTTTGAGAGCAGCTTCTTCTTTAGTAGCAGCTTCTTTCTTGGGTGCTGCTTTTTTAGCGGCGGGTTTCTTAGCAGCTGGCTTCTTGCGCTTGGTGAGGAGTGACTCTAATTTCTCGGCAGCGGCCTGCGTCTCTCCTGCTTCACCTAAGTAATGCATTTCACCCTGCGGAGAAATCCAATGCCACCCCTCAGGCTTTTTTAGTATGCGTGCTCCCTTTGAATCCAGAAAATCCTTGAATGATGCTTTTTCCAGACTTTCGTCAATCTGCACGGTCAGCTTATGGTTCTCGGCCATGACTTGCGTATGACGGAAAATTTCGAATGCGCTGTGCACGAGATCAAAGGCCGGATCTTCAATTACACATTTCTTGGAGGAGAGTTCTTTTTCAAGCTGAGCCAAATCCTTTTTCATGCTGCGAAGCTCAAAAAGTGCGTCCTTACGGGCTTCTTCGCTCTTGTCATCGATTGCATTTGTAACCGCCGCTGCTGTCTGTTTTTTCATCGAACGTCCTCCAAAGTTGTTAAGTTAATTTTTGCTTAACACATGTGTTAACAAAAGACTATCTCAAACTAGCGTATTTTACTATTCTTCCTCATTTTTTCCACCACCCGGAGCCTGACTCCCTGCCAGAGGATGGGCTTTATCGTAAACATTCATTATCTGCTGCAAATTAAGATGCGTGTAACGCTGAGTGGTGCTCAAGTGTTCATGCCCCAAAAGTTCCTGCACCGAACGCATATCGGCACCTGATTGCAGCATGTGCGAAGCAAAACTGTGCCGCAACATATGCGGATGCACCCCCTCATGCAGCCCGGCACCTTCGGCCATTCGGGCGAGGATACGGTTCACCTGCCTGCGGTTCAAGCGTCCACCGCGATTTCCCACGAAAAGAGCCTGTTCTTCAAGTGACGGCCCCAGCTCGGCCCGTACTTTAAGATAATCATCCACCGCCTTACGCGCCGCATCACTCATAGGAGAAAGCCGTTCCTTATTCCCTTTACCGGAAATACGGACGACCCCGCTGGATGTATCAACATCAAACAAATCAATAGTAATTGCTTCACTTACCCTTAATCCGGAACCATAGAGCATCTCTGCCAGTGCCAGATCGCGTTTATCGGCAGGCTCATCACCGACATGCGCATCCATCAGGTTCACAGCCTGATCCACATTTAACGAACGTGGATGGCGGATCTCCTGCTTTGGATTGCGGATGCCTATCATAGGATCTTTCGGAATGAACCTATGCTTGCTCATGTATTTGAAAAAAGAACGCAGAGAAGAAAGCTTGCGGGACAGGGTTGATTTTGCCAGTCGCTTGGCATGCAGCTTGGCAAGAAATCCGCGCACATGGTCCGGTGTGATATTTTCGGGAGAGGCGAGAGTGACTTTGCGTCCCTCAAGAAATTCTTCAAATTGAGCGAGGTCCTTTTCATAAGACCGGAGCGTAGCAGCGGAAGAGCGTTTCTCCACATCAAGATAGGTCATGAAGACCAGAACAGGTTCGGGCAGTTCTTTAGGATTGCCTGCGGTCGAGGACATAGCAGCTCTTAGGATTTTCCTTTGCTTTTTTCTTTAAATTCATGGCAATGGCTGAAGCCTCGCCAAAGTGTTTCATCCTGCCGTTAAGATTGAATACAACAGCAATCGAAATCGCCATCAACGGAAAAGTCTGAATATTACCCTGACGGTCTTTGGAAACAATTGATTTACGCTGTCTGTCTTCCAGATCATAAAAATTGGGGACAATACCGTCGAAAGAAAAAATGATCCGCTGGCAGACTTCTTCAATTATATCCGGGGAAGTAATCACAACAAAGTCATCACCTCCCACATGACCGACGAAAGTCTGTTCCCCGGCAAAACTACGCACGGTGTTGACAATGATACGTGCACTCATCATCAGCACTTCGTCACCACGTGAAAAACCGTACTTATCGTTAAATGACTTGAAATAATCCAGATCGCAATAAGCCAGAGCGAAATCCTGCTTGCGGTCAATAAGGTTCTGAATCTTCTGAATAATGGAAGTGTTGCCGGGAAGTTTGGAAAGAGGGTTCGCGTCAAGGGCCCGCAAGGCACGGCATAGTGTAAGATTTACCCTTTCCCGAACAACGGGAAGGAAAAACGGACGGACCAGAAAATCATCAACTTCAACCTTGTTCCAGTCCCATGAATTCTGTAAGTCTGCATCATCAAGGCAGATAATGACCGGGAGCTGGCGGTAGACATTCTCACTTTTAACCAACCGGGCCAACTCCTGCGCCGGAACATCCTCCACCCGGCTATCCACGATAAGCAGGTCCGGCGGATTGTTGAACAACTCCTCTACAGCCCCTCTCGCTTCAGGATAGCAGGTGAACTCCAGCACATCTTTAGGCCAAATCTCGAAAAGAAGGTCACGCAGGGAATTGTCCGGCGAGACTAGAATGGCTTTGTGTTTTATAAGCCCCAGGAGGCAATGATCCTTATTCATATCCATGCCCTAGGCTTTAACATCAACCTCTGACTAACGTCAAAGCTCCTAACCGAGCTGCACATTATTTTTTTCAAAAAAATAACTGGATGACTAAAAAGTAAGATCTGAAATTTCCATAAATTTATCGGACACTTCGTCCATAACCGGCTCCAGATCTTTCATCTTCAGTTTAAGAATCTTCATGGCCGCGGGTTTAAAGTAGGAAATCTGGTCATCCCCCCCGTTTCCATATTCAAACAGGCGCACCAAAAAATCACCAACATGAACCACTGCTGCTGTCTGCTGGTAAAACTGAGCCCGGTCCGGATGGTGATGATAAGTCATTGCTTCACGGACATTGGGAGGCAAATGCCAATGGCGGGCAAGCCATGCATTGATGCGATCATGACCGAAACCAAGGATATGCCGCTCTGCTTCATAGTATGTCAGATCCTTTTCCCGCACAGTCATGCGTACTGCTTCATTGAGTTCCGGAAGCTGCACGGCAGTTACAACTTTACCCAGATCATGCAGAAGTCCGGCTACAGTGAATTCTTCCGGATCTTCAAATCCGGCTGCTTTTGCAATGGCTCCACTTGCCAGAGCGCAACCTATGCTATGCTCCCACAGTCCTGCCATTGCCTGCTGAATCATATCAAAAACAGAGGTCGAAATAATAATACCGCGGATAACGTTCAAGCCAAGAAGCACAAGAGCATGCTGGATAGTCGTTATCCTGCCCGGAAAACCATAGATGGGCGAATTGACCATCTTGAGAACCTTTGCAGAAAGCACCTGATCCTGAGAAATAACTTTAGCGACCTGTTCGGTAGATGAGTTTGGGTCATCAACCAGCTTGGTGACTTCATCAAGTACTGAGGGCAGAGTCGGCAAATCCGAAGTAGAGAGAATCTGGCCTTTGACGCTTGTTTTTAGATCCTGTGCAGCCATCTATGCCTTCCCCCCGTTTTCAGCTGCCTCAGCAGCGGCAGCAGCTTCAGCTGCGGCCTGTTCTTCAGCCAGCCTTTCCGCTTCCTCTTCCGCCTTCTGCGCTGCCGCTTTCAGATCGAAATATTCCTTGAAGAATCCTTTGACACGATACATCCACTTATCTTTTGTATAGCTGCGGAAAAGATAATCCAGCCTTTCTGACTTTTTGGACCATGAAGAATTATCATTAGCACCAAGATCAACAGGGTTACCCTTGACAATGATACGCTCAACATCCATGCTTTCCAGCTTCTGGATAATACCATCGGTCAGCTCCAGCCCTTCAGCCAGAACAACCATTCCATTATCTCTGGTAACCGGCTTGGCAAGCTTCATGCCCGGTGCCGCAAGTTTAACCGGAATTTTCTGCATCAGTTGGAGTTCTCCTAATAAAATTCAAAAATACCCGCCCCATATCAACAACGCTTTAAATCATAATACATGCCGGGAAAGCGCACAACCATTCCCTTTACTTCCATGCCGAGTATCATCGCTCCGACGATGGAAACGTCAAGGCCCGCGGCACGGCATATTTCATCAATATGCATCTTCCCCCCTTTTTCAAGAGCAAGAGCGATATCGCATTCAGGGGGCTCTAAAGCTGAAATATCCAGGACAGACAGACTCTCAGCAGGCTTCGGTATCTCTATCTCAGACCTCTGCGGACAGCTTTTAATTGTCTTCTTTACGGAATAATCATTTGTTACGGCAGGACCACTTTTTTTAACAGAGGTCTCTAGCATGTGCCTTATATTTAATAAGACATCTTCGGCGGTTTCCACAAGTGTCGCGCCTTCCTTAATCAATTTAAGACATCCGGCAAAGTTACTGTCACCGCTTGGCCCGGGCATAGCCATAACTTCCCGGCCCTGTTCTCCGGCCAGCCGTGCGGTTACAAGACTTCCACTGGCTATATCCGCCTCTACCACAACAACTCCAAGCCCCAACCCGCTTATCAGGCGGTTGCGGAAAGGGAAATTACGGGCAAAAGGTTTTGTCCCCGGTGGGAATTCAGAAATCATAAGACCCGATTCCACAATTCTGCTGCGCAACCAACCACTGTCCACCGGATATGTATCAAAATCAAGACCGGTACCGAGTACAGCTACAGTTGATCCTACGCCTTGCAGTGCCGCCTCATGCACACAGGAGTCAACTCCCTTTGCAAACCCTGAAACAACTGTAATTCCGCTTCGGGACAAATCAGCTGCCAGTCTTTCACCATATTCTATACCCAGCCGTCCACTGTTCCGCGCTCCAACTATCGCTACGGCCGGATTAACCAATAGCTGAGGATCGCCCAAATAATAAAGACAGGTAGGAGGATCAGGGAGTTCTTTCAACAAGGCGGGAAACAGAGGATGGGTCCAAGGAAGAATCCCGAAACCGAGCCGGCATGCCGCCCGGTATTCTTTTTCCGCTTTCACGCGCCACTCTTCATTGAGTGCAGAGGCAGAACTCTTTTCCGATGCAAATGCCAATGAATGCCAGTTGGCAGCATCCTTAAGCCCCGCGTAGGCTGAATCATAATAACGTAAGATATTTGACCACGATTTAGGGCCAAGGCCCGGCGTATAACGTAGAGCTAGGCATGCAAAATATTCTTCCCGGAGTGAATACACCGCTGCAACCGCAGGCTAGCCTTCAATGGTGCGAAGACGCTCACGCCCAATTTTTGCCGGATCGGACTTTGGATACTCCTCGATCAGGGTTCGCAAGTAGAATAAGGCATTTTCACGGTCACCGAGTTTATCATAGGCAAGCCCTATCTTGAGCATAGCAGCAGGTACTTTGGAAGCCTTGGGAAAACGTCTGCTTACTTCCTTAAATTTGAGAATAGACTGGGCGAAACCCTTTTCAGAATAGTATGTCTCACCAATCCAGTACAAGGCATTGGGGGCAAGCTTGGCAGAAGGGTTAGCTGCCAAGTATTTCTCCAGCAGAACACGGGCTTTCACCGGCTGATCATTCATGACCAGTCGTACCCCTTCTTTGTACAGATCGTCATTGCCTACAGATGGTCCGGATGCAGCTGAAGGGACCGGAGTTGAAACAGCAGGTTTGGATGCTGTCTGCACAGGAGCAGGATTCTCGCCGGGCACAACCATCCACGGCTTTTCCTCTGTGCTGGAATTTCCTCCCATAACAACTTCAGTCGTAGCGGTTTCTTCCGGGGCAACAGCCTCTTCAACCTTCACAGCCATCATCTTCTGCTGATTTTCCTTAAGCTCGGCAAGAGTCTTATCCAGTTCGCCAAGCCTGTTTTCGAGCTTTTCAATCTGTGCTGTGGTATCTTTATGATTGCTTTCAATCAGGTCATTCTGCTGCCGCAGTCCTTCTTTGAAATTAAGGAAATTCTCTTCAAGGCTCTTCAAGCGCCACTCTTCACTGCCGCCCCACGCTGGTTGCTCAGGCTGCTTAGAGGCAAAACATCCGGAAATTCCTAAGGACAGAATTGCAACAAGAAGGATACGTATGTACTGCATCAATTATTCTCCGGGAGACCGGTTGAATCTAACTGGTGAATTTGGTTCAAGTTTCAACGGAATTAAAGTAGGACACTTAATAAGATTTGGCAAGTATATCTGCGCTTATAGAGAATGAAGAGCCTCATGCCCTTGAGTTCTGTGCAAATTTAGGGCAAAAGTGCTCACAAAAGATGTTTTAAAAACCTTATTTAAGGAATGTAAATATGAATATCCCTATGGAACCAATCCGGCTCACTGCAATGATGAGCACTCAGATGCTGCCAAAAGCATTGGTGGATTTCGCTACCTTAGCGGCAATCGGCGCGCCGGTCATGGCTGTGATTCTTGAAGTTACGGCGAAGGCACGCAAAAAAGTTTTTTATGACAAACTTGCGCAGCAGGTTATGGCAATGACTCTTGTCCTATACCTGCTATTTATTCTTTGCCTTGGCAGTGCAGCAGCTTTCTTCTGCCGCCAGATACCATGGCTGAAGGACTGGTTCATAAACCCTGCCTCCCCGATGATGATGTTCTACATTACACTGGGTATAGCACTGGCAGGACTTGTACCATACAAGTTTTCCTGGAAAAAACTTAAGAAGAAAAAAGCCCTGCACATATTGCTAGGTTCCATCGGGGCGATCGGTGGTATCGCAACTATCCATGTCGCTACCGTTATTATGCAGAAGTTCTTCACCCTGCAAATGCAAGGGGCCACTCCGGTTGTTCCGGATATTCCGTTTTACACACATTTTCAAACAGTCCCCGGAAAAGCGGGACTATGTCTTGCCGGAATATACCTGATAATGTCCATGGCCTTCGCAGCATCTGCATCCGGTCTCTACCTTGTGCTCCGACGCAATAAGGACGACTTCGGACGGGATTACTACAAATTCAGCCTGCCGGTTGTCTCACGCTGGGCACTTTTACCTACTCTGGCACAGAGTGCAGCCTCCGCAGGGGTAATATACTATATCTGCGGGCTGAATATCACTCCCCTTTACAGCAATATTCCTGTAGCTATCAGCTTCGGAGTATCACTGTTGCTGACACTTATATGCTGCGCAATATGGATTGTAGCCATGCGGAGCGAAACTCCCATGCGCCACAAAATAGGACTCGGCCTCACACCGTTGCTGGCGGTTCTTGCGCACGCAACGCTCATGGCCGGAACTATGAACCTCTATTTAAGTATTTCCTAAATACTGACGTCATAACAAATTTAAAGGCTTTTCCATGCAGGAAAAGCCTTTTTTTATTATTAGCTTGTTCAGCCTATACCGAGCCGCTTCAAAAGCCAATAAAAAGCCCCCTGACGCATGAACATCAGGGGGTTTTAATTTCTTATCTAATTTTCTAAAAATTACTGGATGGATCCGCTTTTTACGGTTGCCATACTGTAAATTTCATGAGGGTCAAGGATAAGCACAACGCTACCGTCACCCATAATAGTTGCGCCGGACACACCCTTGAGATCAAAACCGTTTAGGTAATTACCAAGCGGCTTAATAACGATCTCCTGACGCTCAAGCAATCTGTCAACAACAAGTCCCAGCCGGCGCTCGTTATCATGGACGATAACAACCGGCAGAACCTCACGGTCCGGGTCACTGACAGGCTGTTCCAGCAACTCGGCTAATTCAGCAATACCGAGGACTTCCCCACGTAAAGTGACAGCCTTACGATTATTGACTTCGGTAAGTCTTTCAGCTTCGATCTTGGTAGTTTCAGAAACAGCATCAAGAGGAATGGCGTAGTTTGCGCCATTGATCTGAACCATGAGCGCATCAATGATGGCCAGAGTCAGAGGCAGTGTCAGGGTAAACTTGGACCCCTTGCCCACTTCAGATGCGATATGAACACTACCTTTAAGGTCTTTGATGTTGTTCCGTACAACATCCATCCCAACTCCTCGTCCGGAAATATCAGTGACCTTCTCAGCTGAGGAAAATCCCGGAGCGAAAATCAGTTCAATAGCTTCCCGGTCATCAAGGTTTCGGGCTTCTTCCGGTGAAATGAGTCCCTTCTTGATGGCGACGTTGCGCATCTTTTCAGGATCAATTCCACGTCCATCATCTTCTACCTCAATGGCGACAGAGTTACCCTTGTGATAAGCACGCAACCAGACATGACCCTGTGAAGTTTTGCCGTTGGCGATACGCTCTTCCTCCGGCTCAAGTCCATGGTCTACAGAGTTTCTTATCAGATGGACAAGAGGATCGCCGATTTCCTCGACAACACTCTTATCGAGTTCAGTCTCTTCGCCTTCGGTAATCAACTCAACCCGCTTGCCGCTCTTGCGGCTGAGGTCGCGAACCAAACGGGGAAATCTGGAGAAAACAGTCTGAACAGCGACCATACGGACCTTCATGATCGTATCCTGCAGGTCATCGGAAATTCTGGACAACGCGTATGTTGTCTCTGTCAGCTGCTGGGCAACGACAGGAACTTCAAGATGGCCTTCCTCAAGACCACGGGCCAGCATCGTGTAACGTCCCCTGCTGATAATAAGCTCACCAATCAGGTTCATAAGATGGTCAAGCTTCTGGTGGTCTACCCTGATTGTAGACATGGCTTTTGGTTTTGAGCTCTTAACCGGGGCGCCTGTTGCAGCCTTAGGCTTAGCTTTGGCTTCAATCGGCTTTACAGCCGTCTTGGGCGGAGCCGGCTTAGCAGGAGCTTTAGCCACAGGCCTAGCTTCTGCCTTCGGAGCTGGTTTAGGGGCTTCTTGCGGTTCCGGTTTCGGTTCCGGCTTTGGAGCTGGGGCAGGCTTAGGCTTAGGCTTAGGCGCGGGCGCGGGAGCCGGGGCAGGCTTAGGAGCTTCCTCCGGCTCAGACACCGCTTCCTCAGCGTTATCCTCGCCAACCTTAAGCTCGGCAATGGCTGAATCAATCATTTCTTCGATGATTCCGCATTCCTGTCTCAACAGGTCTAGCATGAGCCCAAAATCCATATCAGAAGAGCGGGCCTGATCTACCAGACCGGCTGTACGCTCAGCGTATTCCTTCAAGCTATCAAAACCCATGTAGCCGGCTGAATTCTGGATGGAAACAAGACTTCTGTAGAGCCCGTCAATGTAATCTTTTTGGGTGGCATCCTCGCCAAGAGTTTTCAAAGCCAGACCAATGTTATCTATCTGCTGGTGAACTGTCTGTTCGAAAATTGCAACATCTTCGGGATCAAGATTGTCTTCTTCCGGATCTATCTCTTCCAACGGCTCTTCTGTGTCCTCTTCAGGCTCTTCTTCCAGCTCTTCGGAAGCTACAACTTCACCCTTTTCCACCGCTTCCTGCAACGGAGTAACCAGCTGATCTATATCCAGAGGCTGAACATCTCCTGTCTTCGGTGAAACATGGGCTATAAGGGATTCAATGCCATCTACTACAGCGAGCAGCAAATCGATCATGGAACGTGTTGCGGCCACTTCCCCCTTGCGAACTTTGTTCAGAAGGGTTTCTGCTTCGTGGGTCAATGAATTCAATTCACGAAATCCTATGATTCCGCTGTTCCCCTTAAGATTATGGAAATACCTGAAGATATCATTGATAAGATCGTCATTATCTTCATGATCCTGCTCAAGTTCCAATAACCCGTTTGTCAGATTCTCGATGATTTCATGGGCTTCTTCGAGAAAATCAGCAAGATGACCTTCACCTACAGTTGTCAACTTGTAAGGTTCGACGTCCTCATTCACGATAGCTACAAACTGAAAAGCCTGTTTACGTCCTGTGTCGGCCATAGTGGACTCCTGATCAATTTGGGTCTGCGGCAAATCTTCTTCGACTTCAACTTCACTTTCTTCGACCGGCTCAGGCTCAGTCACTTCCAGCTCTGGTTCCGGTTCAATCTCAGGCTCAGGTTCCGGCTCAGGTGCTGCTTTAACCTGATTCACCGGGGCAGGGGTTTCACCGGCCATTATAGCATCAATTCTTCCAATTGTTTCAGAGGTATTAACTTCACCCTCATTGCCAAGTTCATCTAAATTATCAATCAACTTGCGCAACAAATCTGTCGCAGCAAGAATGACATCCATAATTTCAGACGTAACTGCAATTTCACCCTTACGGAGTTCATCAAGAATGTTTTCCGCTTTATGGGCCAGCCCGTTAATAATATTTAACCCGAGAAAGCCTGATGCCCCCTTAAGGGAATGCATCGGCCGAAAAATTTCATTGAGAAGATCAAGATTCTCGGGATTGTTCTCAAGCTCAAGCAGGTTGGGTTCAATCGTTTCGAGATGCTCTTTAGCTTCAATAATGAAATCTGCAAAAATTTCAGGATCCATGAAATCCTGGCTCATCTAGAGACCCCTGTATTAAAAGTTCCTTCTGCACCGGTCAGTTGCAGTCAAATTCAGCAACAGTCCTATTGGACCGAACCGTCAGTCTTTACCCAAGAAGCATCTTGATATTTTTGACCATCTTTTCAGGCTGTGCGGGCTTAACCATATATAAGTTGGCCCCGAGGCTGAGTCCGGTCTGAATATCTTTTTCCTGACCTTCAGTGGAAAGCACAATTATCGGAATATCTTTGTAGGCATCCTGCTCACGCACTGTTTTTATGTAAGTAAAGCCGTCCATTCTGGGCATATTGACATCAGAAATGATTAAATCAACCTTATCCAGACTGTAAAGCTTTTCTAGGCCGTCCAAGCCATCTTCTGCTGTGGTAACCTTGAACCCTTCCTTTTTCATAATGAAGGCGACGAGATTCCTTACAGTCTTTGAATCGTCCACTATCAGAATATGTTTAGGCATTTCCCTCTCCTTCACTCTTTAAAATTTGTTCCACCAGCCGATCCACGGAAAGAATATTGACCAGTTTTTCACCATTTTTATAAAGTCCAAGCAAGAAATCAGAGCTAACACCAATCTCAGACTCAACTCCCCAAACCAGATCTTTTTTATCCGCGCGATACATGGTCCTTACGGCACTGATGGCCAAACCTATCTGCAATCCTTTATGCCTGCAGATAACTACAAATTTGTCATGAATCCCCATTCCATCATGCAGCAGGTGTCTCAGGTCGAGTACAGGAGTAACCCGTCCCCTCAAATTAATAATCCCCTGCATGAACCGTGGTGCTGCGGGCAACAAGGTTACCGGAACCTTTTTTACAACTTCCTGGATTACCATTATTGGTAAGCCGTATTCACGGTCACCGACAACAAAGCTGACCAGTTGAACTTCATCTTCTTCTTTGAGTTTTTCCTCAAAATCAGCGGAACTTCCTTCACCACCGAAATCGTCCACAGGTTTGGGACCTAAGCCGGGTATAACCACATTACGACGGGGATCAACCGGCTCAATGCTGTTGAGCGCAGCCTGTCCGCCGATACCAATGTACTTATCCATAAATGCTTTTTCAGCATCGCTGTACCCGTCGGCCTGCTTTTCTTCGCTGGGCAGGTTTACGTTTTCAACAAAATATTCTTCAGGCGTCTTCATTTCTGATAATCTCTCTTGCCAACTGCATATATTCCTGAGCGCCCCGGGTATTGGGATCAATCCCGAAAATAACCTGTCCGCTGGCGCATGCCTCTCTAAACTTGGTGTCCATATGGATGACAGTGCTGAAAACTTTGTCACCCAGCTTTCTTCTAATCAGATTCAAAATCTTCCTGCAGGCTCCTGCCCGTCCGTCGTACATAGTTGGTAAAGCCATAAACTTCACCGGGCTGGGTAGAACCTTATTTAAAATCTTAATTGTATCAAAGAGCAGCCGGATACCATAAAGAGCCAAAAAGTCAGTCTGAATAGGGATGAGCACCTTGTCCGCAGCAACGATAGCATTGACCAGCAGGACACCTACATGAGGCGGACAGTCGATCAGGATATAATCATAATATTCCTTGATCTCATCCAACGAATTGGAAAGAACCATCCCCTTATTCTTCCTGTCTTTAAGATCAACCTCCAGCTCAGAAAGCCTGATGCTGGCCGGGACAAAGTCAAAACCCACCCATTCGCGCTTCTTGACTATTTTGCCCCAGAGACTCTTGAAATCCGCATCATCATAGAACAGATCATGAGCCGAGGTGGTAACGGTTTCGGGAAAGTATGACATGTGAACCGAAGCATTGGCGTGCGGGTCGAGATCTATGACCAAAACTTTTTTCGAAAGTCTGGTCAGTGCCTCACCTAATGTCAATGCTGTGGTCGTCTTGCCAACTCCCCCTTTCTGGTTGGCGATTGCAAAAACTTTCGCCATAGAAGCAGTACTCTTCAACTGCATTTCTTCATTATTATTTTCCATAACAGCCCGCAGCTTTAAAGATTAACTCAACCGCAGACTGCCGTTATTCCAGTTTCTGATAGATAATCGCCCCCGGATGATGAACCGGTTTGAATGCTCTCGTAATATTGTGCAAAGATTCCGAATGCCCGATTATCAGGTAGCCACCTGGAACCAGGTTATCGTAATAAGCATTAATGACCTTCTTCTTCATGGCCTCATCGAAGTAGATGATAACGTTACGGCAGAAGACAATTTCAGAACGTTCCACCCGTTTAACCTGCATACGGTCACTCAGGTTAATCTGGCCGAAGCTTACCAGCTGTTTAATAGCAGGCTTGACTTTATACTGCTTCCCGTCTTTATCAAAATACTTGGCAATGATTTCCTTAGGAGTGGTACGCAGAGAATACTCGCTGTAAACAGCACGTCGCGCAGACTTAAGCACTCTTTCGGAAAGGTCATTTGCTGTAATTTTAATGTCCCAGTTTTTAAGCTCAGGCCCAAGCACGTCATGAATAATCATGGACAAAGTGTAAGGCTCTTCACCGGTAGAGCAGCCGGCAGACCAGATCCGCAAACGCTTGCGCCCTTTCTTACGCAGCTCATCAAAAACCGCAGGCAAAACCTTCGTCTGAAAAACCTTAAGCTGAGGCGGGTTACGGTAAAAACTGGTTTCGTTGGTAGTAATTACCTCAAACAGCTTATTTAGTTCCGTTTTTTTACCAGGATCATACTGTAAGTAATAATAGTACTCACCAAAACTTTTGAGGTTAAGCTCCTTCAAACGGTTGGCAAGACGGTTTTCAAGCAGATACTTACGGTTCCCCGCAATAAAAATGCCTGCCTGCTCATAAATAAAATCCCTGAGCTGGGTAAACTCCAGATCGGAAATCTTCAACTCTTTCCGTAATGATATTGTCTTTGAAAACAGAGAAGACATCTAGTCTCCCTCTCCTTGCTCTTCTTGAATTCTCAAAATGGCCTCTTCAGCGGCCTGGATGACCTCAGAATCGGAATCGGAATTGGACGCTTCCAGAAGAGCCTGAAACGCCATAGTTCCGCCAATGGCGCCTAATACTTCAATTACTTTGAGGACCACAAGCTTATTTGGAGAGTCCAGCATTGTTATAAGTTGGGGCAATGCACTTTCTTCACGATGTTCACCAAGAGCTTCCGCAGCGCGAATCTGCACCCAGTCGTCATCATCTTGAAGGGCTTGAATAATATAAGGAATGGCCTCATCGGTGTAACATCCACCAAGCAGCTCAATCACAGTCAGGCGCACATCGCGGTTTTCATCATTCAGTCTTGAAAAGACAAGCGACATACTTTCAGAACCAGAGGAACAATCATGCAGCGCCTCGAGAGCTATTTTCCTGATATCTGGAACTTCATCCTCAAGAGCGGCTCTGATCTGATCAAGGTTGCCGTTGGCATCAATTTTACCCATGGCAAACACGGCCATTAAACGGTCGATTGGTTCATCGCTATTGAAAAGTTCAACAAAACGCCGATTAACATCCTCTCCGCCAATGGCTACACAGGCATTTAGAGCAGCCTCTTTCACATCGTCATAAGAATGTGAAAGTTGGGCGAAAATTCCGTCAACGGCATCAGCATCCTTAAGCTTACCGCCAAGGAAATTAATGGCGGACTTAAGCATGGAGCCATCCTGCTCACTCTCAAGAACATTTTCGAAAAATTCTTTGGCTTCTTCACCGGCAGTAACAACGAGTGCTTCAAGAATGCCGCGTTTGATATCACGATCACCATTTCCAAAAGCGTCCATCAGGACCTGAGAAACTTCTGGACCTTCAAATCTGGATAACATCTCGATGGAAATCGCAGCCTTTTTAAAATCTCCGCTGTTAAGAGCCGCAACCATAGCGTCATTAAGGCCGACATTGTGAAGATCATTGATAATTCTAGTCAGTCGGTCGCGGTCACGGTCTGGATCAAGTTCACTGGCTAAATTAAGCACTTCTTCGGTTGCCTTTTCTCCGCCAACATAACTAAGGCCGGAAATGGCAGCATCCTGAACATCTTCATCTTCATCCTTAAGCGCGACCAGCATATATTGACGAAGCTTTTCACGCTCACTGGCAGAAAGCAGCTTAAGGGATTTCCCGCCAAGGATGCTTACAATCGCCTTTACAATCTTATTGCGCAGCGCAGTAGGGCTTTTATCCAGATGGCGCAGCAACATGGTGACGGCCTTTATATTCCCGACCTCGCCTAGCGCATCCACAATCATGGAAGCGACAAGATCGGAACTGGTGTTCAGTGCCTGTACCAGAGCGTCAACCGAACTGGAATGCTTGATCTTTGCCAGGGCTTCGATAACAGCATACTGAACCCATTCATCATCCTGCATAGCCTTATTCAGGCAGCGTGCTGCAGCCGGGTTAGCAAGATCTCCAAGGCTGACCGCCGCCTGGTAGCGCACGTTAACTTCAGGATCTTTAAGCAGCGCATCACATAGGGGTTCAACAGCCATAAAGCTGTTAGTCGACCCCAGAATATCGGTTGCAAAAATCCTGATATCAGCATCTTCGTCATGAACCAGAGCCACAAGAGAAGCAAAATCCTGCGCACCAACTTCACGAAGAATATCCATGGAAAGGTTTCTGACCGGAGCGTCATCGGAACGGAGTAAAGGAACCACAGCCTGAACCGCACCTTTACCACCGATCCTGCGTAAAGCATGGTCAGCAGCTTCCTGCAATCCCAGATGCCGGGATTTCAAAAGGTCGGCCAGCTGGGGCACGGCATTTTCGCATTTCAACTCACCAGCCAGAAACGCGGCCTCACGGACAACTTCATTGTCATCGCTTTTAAGTTCATCAAGAACCTTAGAACAATCCGTCATTGCAAGTCCCCATTTTGTTTAAATCCGCAAGACATCTCACGGTTGCGTCATAAAAAATTTTACAGGTAAAGATTGTTGATAATAGCATTGGCCATATCATCAATATCTACAATTTCATCCGCGAGACCATCATCAACAATGGCTTTAGGCATACCGTAAACCACGCAGGAGGAATCGCTCTGGGCAATGGCCCTTCCGCCTTTGCTTTTAAGCTCTCTGATACCATCCCGACCATCATTCCCCATTCCGGTCAGAATAACTCCCAACGCTCTGCGCCCAAGACTCTTGGCAACAGAAGATACAAGTACGTTCGCAGAAGGTTTATAAAGGGCTTCCTTAGGTTCAGGTGTTACAATAAGGTCAATTCTGCTGACTTTTTGGTCGACAATCAGATGGGAGCCCCCAGGAGCCACAAAAACATGTCCGGGCAAAAGTCTGTCACCGGTCTCCGCTTCTTTAACGTTCAGCTGGCTGACGCCGTTAAGACGGTTGGCGAAAGGCCCTGTAAAAGCCTTTGGCATATGCTGGGCAATAACAATTCCCGCCGGGAAATCCTTCGGGAGTGAAGAAAGAATTTTCTGCACAGCCGGAGGTCCACCGGTGGACACGCCTATCACAACAACATCACGCTTGGCGCGGCCAAGCTGAGCTTTAACCGTAATCGCCGGTCTGCGCTGGGCAGCTGCACTTCGCAAACGCGGAACCGGGCGCATCTTGCGTCTGGCAACTGTCTTAACCTTGGAGATCAGGTCATTTTCAATTTTGACAATGTCGAGAGATACTTTGGAAAGCTGCTTTGGAATAAAATCGACGGCCCCCAGATCCATGGCCTTCAGGGTTGCCTCTGCGCCCTCTGTTGTCAGGGAACTGACCATGAGCACCGGGCGGGGCATTTCCATCATGATATGCCTCAGAGCGGTTAGTCCGTCCATTTTAGGCATTTCAATATCAAGAGTGACAACATCCGGGTTATGTTTCCGGATCACCCTTAAACCTTCCTCTCCATCACGGGCAGTAGCAACAACCCTAATACCAGGGTCCTTTTGCAACATAGTGCTGATTGCCTTACGCATGAAAGCGGAATCATCTACAACAACGACATTTATCACTAACCAGATCTCCTTATCGCTAGGCCACAAACCAACAAGAAGCTTTAACAGCTTGTATACAAAGACGATTTTCTTTTTTTATAAATATATTGGAGTCGTTCATATTAAATTGAACCACAACCGTAAATAAAACTTGGCATATATGCGTTTTTTTGTCCAACAAACTCCCCGAATTTCATTAAAAAAGCAACACAAGCATGAAGCTCGTAAATATTTATTACTCTCACTTATAGCACTTTAAAACATTGGAAGTTTATGTGCAAGGATATAAAAAATCACAACCGATAATTTTGAAATTATTTTTTTTCTTAATTTTTTTATTACTTTTTACTTGCCAAACCAATCAGGATTAGATAGTTACCCAATCTCACGACGGGATGTGGCTCAGTCTGGTAGAGCGCTGCGTTCGGGACGCAGAGACCGGAGGTTCAAATCCTCTCATCCCGACCAGATAAAACTTAAAAGCCCTTACAATTAATTTTGTAAGGGCTTTTTATTTTGGACGGTTAATAATTTCCACGGCAAAAAAAAACTACAACTTACCCTTCTCCCTCAATAATTTCCTCTGCGTCACCTTGCCCCATTACCCATTGACGGTAGAGGGCCAGAGCCATACAGGTCAGAGGCAATGCCATTACGAGCCCCAGAAAGCCCAGCAGGTTGCCCCAAATGGAAAGGGAGAGCAGGATCATCCACGGGGAGAGCCCCATGCTTTCTCCTTGCAGTCGCGGAACAAGCACAGCGTCCTGCAAGACCTGCACAACGGCGAAAATAATCCCCACACCGCCTAGGGCAAACCAAAAATTACCACCAGTTGCCAGAGCATCAATCGCGGCCAGCAGAAAAGCCGGAATCAGCCCTGCAATTTGCAGGTAGGGAACCATATTAAGTAGCCCGATAAGCATGCCCAGCAGGATAGCCAGCGGAAGCTTGATGATCAGAAATCCAGTGGAAAACAGACATCCGATTATCAAGGCTATTAGAGCCTGTGTGCGGAAATAACGGTTGGTCACTGTGGTGAAATCATCTACCAATGACGCAACGCGACCCCGGTATTTTTCGGGGATCTGGTTGCGCCAATTGCCTAGTTTATCGTAATCCGTCAGCAGGAACACAAGGTAAAGGATAATCACAAACAACCCGGCCAGCGCCCCTATAGTATGCGCCGAGCCGCTGACCACATTCCAGATGCCGGGCAGCGCTTTCTGCGCGGAAACCCTGAGCAGGTCAGTTAAACCGGATTCTGTTAGAAACGAGCGGACATCATCCTGCTTCGCAAGGTCATGAATTGTCTGCCAAAGGTCCTCCGGAATGTACTCCGCCGCCCGCTGCGCAACTTTCGAGTCATTGACCAGACTGGCCAGCAGCATCCCGGTCTGTTTCATTTCCAATCCCACAGCGCGAACAGCCATCCAGAACCCTTTCACTGTGGGGATAAGCAGGGCAACAAGAGTCACCAGAACGGCAGCCGTTCTATTTTTAATGAACCTGCCTGTAAAATTTACCAGTGGATTAAGCAGATAAGCCAGTGTCAAAGCCACAGCAAAAGGAGCCAGAACCGCGCTCAACTTTCCGAGTAACACCACTGTTACCCAGATAAATCCAGCGCCCAGCAAGATGCGTACGACACGGTCAAACGTATATGGAGTGTTCTCATCAAGCATTTTAGCCCCCTTTAACTTCTACCATACCGCAGATCATGCATTCTGCGTCCGGCCCTTGAAATCTCACTGGCAAGAGCATGAATATTCCAGATAAAAGCTGAAATATTATTGCGCCGTTCCAATGGAACATCTTCAAAGTAACCGCGAACACGAGCTTCGCTGACCGCAGACATGAAGTCATCGATAGACTTCTCGAAATCCGGTTCATCAGGACAGTCTTCCGGACTCAGCGAATACTTCTCCAGCCATTCGTAGTGCTCAGCTGTTGCAACCAGAATGTCGGTCATAGCTTGCTCAATTGACGGCAACGGGCCGCCATACCCGCGGCGAATGATGGTGGACATAGTCATAAGGATACTGTGCATACGGCTGAATGACCTGATCAAACGGTTCAGTTCGTTGCGCTGCCAGCCTTGCAATCCCGGCTCGGCAGCCGCTTCACTAAAAGATTCCGCACAGGTATCAAGCATGGTGGACGCATCAATTCTGCTCTGCACCAAAACTGATTCGCTTACCCCGCCATGCAGATATGATTCGGTCAATTTCTTAAAATGAACTGATTGCAATTCAACGAGTGAAGCCATTTTCGTACGTAAGTTTTTGCGGGCCATATTCGGCCAGACCCCGAAAGAAGCGGCTACGCCGATAAGTATCCCAAGCCCGGTATCGACAATCCGCTCCACCCCGAACTGCCAGCCATCCGTAAAAATAATCCCCAATATCAGAATAACCCCGATACTCAGACAACATGAGAACGCCGTGTAGCTGAACACCCTGACCAGAATCATCAAGAAGAATGAAAGGATAACCAGAAAAAACAACACCGTATTGGTCGGATTAAAAAACAAGATCACGACACCGATAGCAGCGCCGGTGGCAGTGCCCCAGAATCTTTTCCAACCCAATCTCAGAGTACCACCGACAGAGGGACGCATGACCACAATCACACTGACCGGAAGCCAGACAGCGTGCTGCAATTCCAGAAATTGCGCCGCCATAATAGCGAAAGTGATAGCAACAGCGGCCTTGAGAGCGTGGCGAAATGGCACAGCATCCAGACGAAATTCTTTTTTCAAAGTGTGGAAGGCATCAGCGAACACTGCACACGCCTCCTTTACAGAAAAGCTTGCTCATCTCCGCAAACTCAATACTCAGATTCCTCAGCCCGTAAACAGCTCCCCACGCCTCAAGAAATTCATCACGCAATTCGTCATCGCGATTGTATGCGCCAAGGCGCAGCAGTTCGCTTTCAAGCTCTGCAATACCTTCATCAAGCCCACGCAAGTCAACTTCACCTTTTCCGGTGGAAATTCCAGCTGCAAGAACATCAAATGCTACAGCGCTACGTCCGGTAAGATCACTGAACTTGAAGCGCATATCCTTAAATACCGCACTATGCTCCGCGAATTTGCGGCTATTAGATAACCCTACAACAGCCTCAATCATTCGCACCAAGAGCGCGTACAGGCCCGAAGGGCCTTCATAACTACCCAGTTCTTTCACAGGGTCTACGTTCATGGCTTCCATGAATCTCCGATAACGCCGCACAGACTCCACTGAGCGATCATGAATCTCTGCGATCTGCTGTAAATCTTCCTTACGTCCTGAGGATGAGGCAACCGCGCGGAAGTAATCTCCAATATCAGTTAGGGCAACAGCTCCAGCACGAGTCAGAATCTTTTCAGGATTAATGGGCCACAGATAAAAAACAAAAACATACGCAACGGTTGATCCGAACAACACAGCCCCGGACCGCTCAAGGCCTACCAACAAAGTATCCGGCGACGTTAAAGCCAGCAAGTTGACGATAAGCGTTCCTATAGCAGCTGTCCCGGCGGCCACACCCAAAACCTGAACGAAGAAAACTGCAAAAGCCAGAAGAAACAGATATAGTTCAAGTCCGATATTGTGATTACCAATGACTGTTGAGCATGGAACAAGAAACATTACAGCAAAGGTCAGCCAGCGAGCTACAGCCTTACGCTTGGTGAGAGTACTCCCTGCGCGGAAAACCACTACAACCATAGAACCGTAAACAGACCATTGCACAAACTTGGTACTCATGCCCACCATATAGGCCAGCATCAGAGCAACAAGACAAGCACATATGGATTTGGCCGCATACTTGGTCATAAACAGACCAGGATCAACAGGCCTGATAAATATTCGATAAAATTCAGATACTAATTTCATATGCCTCCGGCGGCGCTGCAGCGGCTCTCAGCCGGGATTCTTAAACCCTTTTGCAAAAGGGTTTAAGAATCCCAAAACATTAAATCAAGACTTTGCCGCATACTGGATCAAAGCGCCATGCTAACCCATTAAATTCAAGAACAAAACGTACTGTTATGTTATTCATATAACGATTGACCGCTTCAGAATAAAGAATATTCTTGCCTACTTGGCAGCCAGTTTAATTATTTCCCGGCAGAACGCAGGCAAGTCGTCGGGCTTACGTGAAGAAACCTGATTGCGGTCTACCACAACTTCCTCATCAACCCATGTGGCACCGGCATTCTCAAGATCGTCTTTAATTCCGGGTGTGGATGTGCATCTGTATCCTTTCATGATCTTGGCGGAAATTGGAATCCACCCGCCATGGCAGATATGCGCCACAACCTTACCGGCATCATTTATCTCGCGGGTCAATTCCAAAACCTTGGGGTCGCGGCGGAGTTTATCCGGAGCAAATCCACCCGCGATAACCAGCAGATCAAAATCATCTGCATTCATGTCTCCGATTGCAGCGGTAGAACGGAACGGATAACCGTTTTTGCCAGTATAAACCTCACCATACTCCGGTCCGGCAACCACGACTTCCGCCCCCTCTTCAATCAAGCGGTAATAGGGATAAAGAAGCTCCATATCTTCAAAGACATTGTCAATAAACATCAAAACACGTTGGCCGTTAAGTTTCATGTGTGCTCCTTTAGTAATATGTTTATAAGAACTACCGAATATCAAATACCATAAAACCATGCAAAAAAGACCGCAATATCGTAAAAGATGCTGTGTCTGCTGGACTCTGACATTTTTAATCCGGACTAAAACACCTCTGAATAAAAAATCCCCGACTCTAACGAATCAGGGATTTTCTTAAGATCAAATCGACGAAGCCCAGCTATTTAAAAATCCAGAGGACTGCCGTGGTAAAATCAATTCATTTTCAAATAAATTAAAGTAGCTTATCCATAAACTCTTTAATTCTGGGATGCTGAGTTTCAGCGGAGAAAAACTCGGAGGGAGTTCCCTTTGCGATAAAATCCCCAGTTTCCATAAAGATAACAGTGTCAGCAACTTCGCGAGCAAACCCCATGTTGTGGGTAACAATAACCATGGTCATGCCGTCATCCGCGAGAGAACGGATGGTATCAAAAACTTCACCGACCAGTTCAGGGTCAAGAGCAGAAGTAGGCTCATCAAAGAGCATCATCTTAGGTTTCATAGCCAAAGCGCGGGCAATGGCTACACGCTGCTTCTGACCGCCTGAAAGGGTTACCGGATAGACAGTGGCACGGTCGGACAATCCGACTTTATCCAGCATCTGAAAAGCGACATCGCGGGCTTCTTCCTTGGATTTACCGAGCACAGTAACCTGCCCTTCCATGACGTTCTGAACAACGGTCATATGCGGGAATAGGTTGAACTGCTGGAAAACCATCCCTATCTCGGAACGCAGAGCGCAAAGATTTCTCTGGGAATCCAGCACCGGAGTTCCTTCTTTATAGGTATAACCACAGAGCTTGCCTTCAAAATGAATCTCCCCGGAATCAATGGTTTCGAGGAAGTTCATGGTCCGCAGCAGGGTAGATTTACCGGACCCGCTGGGACCGACGATAACCACCTTTTCACCCCTGCTGATTTTGAGGTCGATATTATTGACCGCAGTCAGCTGGCCAAAACATTTAACGACTTTCTTGAGTTCTAAAATTGTTTCCATTTAGCGCCTCTCGTATACCCCGACCTTGTATTCGATCTTCTCGAAAAGAAGAGTGAATACAGAGGTAAAAATAAGATAGATGACAGCGGCCATCACTAATACGGTTACGTTGAAATAGGCGTTGAACATCTGGTCCGCAGCACGCATGAGTTCGACCATGGCAATGGTGGAAACAAGCGCGGTGTCTTTGATCAGCGCGATAAATTCGTTAGCAATAGGCGGGATAATCCGCTTGTAGGTCTGCGGAATAATTACCCGGCGCATGGTCTGGCCGTAGGTCATGCCGATCGCTTTGGCCGCTTCGGTCTGGCCGTCGTCGATTGATTCGATACCGGCCCTGATGATCTCGGCGAGATATGCAGAATAGTTGATCCCAAGACCGATAAGAGCCGCAGCCAGCGGGGAAAGGGTAATACCTATTGCAGGCAGACCATAATAGATAAAGAAAAGCTGCAGCAACAAAGGCGTTCCGCGGAAGAACCAGATAATAAACCAGCTGATGGTAACAAAAGGCTGCATACGGCTGATCTTACCCAGAGCGATAAATAAACCGCCGACGGGAGAAACAATCATGGTAAAGAAGACCAGCAGCAGGGTCATGCTTGCACCTTTGAGCAGGTTAGGCATGAAGCGCTTACAGTCTTCCAGGGTTTTCTGCCATTCCGGCTTGGCCTCGCGGTCGAGGGAGGTCAGGAAATTCTGTGCTTCCACGTTATCCGGATATACGGCTATCACCTGCTCGGCATAAGAGCGGGCCTTAGCCGGATCTTTCATGGAATAACTGATGCGTGCAAGCTGCATGCGGGAATAAACATACTGCCCATCATCACCTTCGGTTCCGGGAGCGGGAACCTGCTCGAAGAGAGAGCATGCCTGATCAATCTTACCAACGGTCAGGGCATCGCGCGCCTGCTTAAGCAGGACGTCTGCATCCACACTGGCAGAGGAGACAACCGGAAAAATCAAAAGTGCAAACAGCAGAAAGAGCGAGGCAACCGCCCCGCTCTTTCCGAGTTTATTATCTAAATTAATCATTTTTTACCATTTTGCAGGGTTGGTGACATCTTCACCGAACCATTTCCGGGATATTTTACCCATGGTTCCGTCAGCAATCATAGCATCAATTGTTTTCTGTACTGCTGCGCGCAGAGAGTCTTCACCCTTGCGGAAAGCGATACCGAAAGCTTCGCTGGTAATGTAGCCGGGAAGGGCTATGTATTTACCGGGACGCTGAGACATGGAGTAGCGCCCAGCAATGTTATCTACAACAACGCCGTCCAGACGACCGGATTCAAGGTCGAGCAGAGCTTTAACGTTGGTGTCGTATTCACGGATTTCTTTAGGTGCGGGATTAAGGGACTTTGCAGCTTCAAGAGCAGGAGAACCTTTCTGCACGCCGACAACTTTACCACCGAGATCTTTGTGGGCTTTGATCTCTTTGTTGCCCATGGCGATCACGGCAATCTGGCCGTCCATAATATAAGGTTTGGAAAAGGAAACTGCTTTTTCACGCTCGGGGGTGATAGTCATGCCGTTCCAGATGCAATCGAACTTTTTAGCATTCAGGGAGTGGATAACACCTGACCACGCGGTGGGCTGCCATACGATTTTAATGCCGAGACGCTTACCTACTTCTTCAGCAGCATCAATGTCAAAACCGACCAGGGTTCCATCGTCTTTTCGAAAGCCCATGGGAGCAAAAGTGTCATCAAGACCGATAGTAAGCTTGCCAGCTTTCTGTACTTTTTCAAGAGAACCGTCACCAGCCATTGCGGTGGTTGCAAATGCCAGCATCATTGCAACCATGAGAATTACTAATACCCTTTTCATGCGTCACTCCTAAAAAGAAAATGTATTTGCGCTTCTGTAATGTGTTTAAGAAGACACAGTGAAAAACAGTTCCAGCATGCCTTTTTAAAATTAGAAGCGATGAACCGAATATCTCATGAAGCGGCAACATGCAAGACTGTATCCGCTCAAAAACTGAACTTATGAACCCTTTTTTGTCAAAATTGTGAGGATACTGACCTAAAAATGCCTATATAGATGACACATATTCCAGTTATTACAATTCAAACAAATACAGCAAGAATATTCCCAGCGTGCTGGGTAAATTTAGACTGTTTGATTTTCCTCCGCAAAGCGGTTGCTAAACTTTTTCTGTATGTGTTAATTTAGAATTAACTGATATTCCCACCAGTTTTAACAAGGAGACTATACATGCCAAACCTTAGATCGTGGGGAAGCCGTGAAATCGAACGATTGAAAACCGACATGGACAAGCTGTTCAACAGCCTCTGCCATGATTATGGCATCCCTTCCGTATGCGGAATAATAGACTGCACCCCTCAGACAACAATGCAGGAATCCGGAAATGCCCTTGAGGTAAAAACCACAATGCCGGGATTTCATGCCGAAGACCTTGAAGTAAAAGTAACCGAAACTTCCATGACCATTTCCGGCAAAAAGAACATCACTTTCAGCGGCGGCCGTAGAAACAGCCATTTCAAGAAAACCATTCCCCTGCCCTGCCGGGTGGACCCCGAGAATGTCGCCGCTACCTTTAAGGACGGCGTACTTACAATCGTGCTTGATAAATGCATCATCAAACCTCAAAAAATTATCACAATAACAGCTGAATAGTCATAAACCGGAGACAGCCATGACCAGCATCCTGAAAGACCGAGAACTGCCACTTGAAAAACTTAGATGGACCCTTGCCCCAGAGGAGCTTCCCTTTGACACTACAGCCGACATTTCCCCAGAAGATAAAATAATAGGTCAGTGCCGAGGAGTTGAGGCTTTCCGTTTCGGAATGGGGATGGGCTTGAAAGGCTACAATATCTTTGTGACCGGCCCGGCCAATAGCGGAAAGCAAGCTATGGTAAAAAAAATGCTAACCGAGCTGTCAAAATCAGATAAGAGCCCTGATGATTTGCTCTACGTCAATAACTTCAAAGCCACTGAATCACCTATCCTGATTCACATGCCTGCGGGAAAAGGAGCCATATTAAAAAAGGATATTCACGATTTTCTTGAAGGTATTAAACGCGAAGTACCTCAGCTTTTCGAGAGTCAGGAATACATTGCCCGCAAGAATGAAATTATTGAAATGCACGAAAAGCAGACCCGTGAATTCTTCCAGGGAGTAGAAGATAAGGTAAAAGATTCGGGTCTGGTTATAGTTAATATGCAGATGGGCCAGTTCCAGCGCCCGGATGTTGTTCCGCTGGTGGACGGAGAACCGATCCGCATGATTCAGCTGGAGGAAAAAGTCGAAAAAGGCCGCTTCCCTCGTGAAGAATTTGAAAAGCTGAAAGAAAAGCAGAAGGAGCTGAAGGAAGAAATCGACAGTATTCTCGCGCAGGTCCGTAAACTGCAAAAGGAAGTTAAGAAAAAAAGCGAAGACGTGGATAAACTTATGTTCATGACACTCGCACAGGACCTGATTGCCCCGCTCAAGGAAAAATATACCGACACCAAGATCCTAAAATATTTTGACGAAATGCTGGAAGAAATGAGCAACGACCTCGATTCCCTGCGTATGATCGGCAGAAAACCGCATGCAGGGGAAGGCGGCATGATGTTCATGCCTCCGCAGGCCGACGCCATCCTGCACCCCTATCAGGTCAACCTGCTGGTGGATAACACTGAACAGGAAAGCCCGCCTGTAATATTTGAATCCTATCCCACCTACCGTAACCTGTTCGGCTCTATTGAGCGTGTAATGGATAGACACGGCGGTTGGCGGACAGACTTCACCAAAATCAAGGCCGGGTCTTTCATTAAGGCTAACGGCGGTTATCTGGTCATTAACCTGATGGATGCCATTGTAGAACCGGGCGTCTGGCCCACCTTGAAGCGTTCCCTGAAAACCGAAAAAATCGAAATCCAGACCTTCGACCCATACTATTTCATTTCCTCCACCGGACTAAAGCCTGAACCAATTGATATGGATGTAAAGGTGGTCGTGCTCGGCGATCCCCATCTGTATCGGTTACTGCGGCATTACGATCCCGACGTGCCTAAGATTTTCAAAGTACGCGCGGATTTTGAAACGTCCATGGACCGGGACGCAGAAGCAATTGAGTCCGTATCCAATTTCATCAGCCGCATAGTGGAAAAAGACAGCCTGATGCCCTTTGACAGAACCGGAGTAGCGGCCATAATCGAACAGGCAGTGCGCATGTCCGGTCGTCAGGAAAAAATCAGCACAGCCTTCCCGCTTCTATCCGACCTGCTGGGTGAAGCCAATTACTATGCTTCCCGAAACGGCTCCACCACAGTCGAGTCAAAGCATGTTGATGAGGCTCTTGAGGCCCACCGCAAACGTTCAAATCAGACCGAAGAACTCCTGCAGGAAATGATTGACCGTGGCAGCATCTATGTTGACACTGACGGAGCAGTAATCGGGCAGGTCAACGGACTGGCAGTATACTCCTTAGGTGATTATTCCTTCGGCAAGCCTTCGCGTATAACCGCTGTAACTGCTATGGGTAAGGGCGGCATCATTAATATCGAACGCGAAGCAGATATGTCAGGCCCGACACATAATAAAGGTATATTCATCCTTTCCGGCTTCCTGCGGCGTCAATTCGCACAGGACAAACCTCTCTCACTAACTGCAAGTATAGCTTTCGAGCAAAGCTACGGCGGGATTGACGGCGACTCTGCATCATCTACTGAACTTTACGCCCTGCTCTCATCTCTGGCAAAAGTTCCCATTCGTCAGGACATCGCCGTTACCGGATCTATCAACCAGAAAGGTGAAGTTCAGCCTATAGGAGGAGTGAACCAGAAAGTGGAAGGTTTTTACCTCTGTTGCAAACACGCAGGACTGACCGGTAAGCAGGGCGTTATGATTCCTGAACCGAACGTCAAGGATCTTATGCTGCGCAAGGAAGTGGTGGAAGCAGTGAAGGAAGGCAAATTCCATATCTGGTCGGTGGAAAGTATCGAGCAGGGAATTGAAATCCTAACTGGAATACCTGCGGGCAAAAAGGATTCAGATTCCAAGTTTCCCGAAGATTCAATCTACGGCAAAGTGGACGCGCGACTCATCGAGCTGGCGGAAGGACTCAAAAGCTTTGGTGCAAGCGATGACGAAAAGGATGAGAAGAAAAAGGACACCGGAGGAAGCTGCGGCTGCGGCAAATAAGGGGTACAGATTCTGATATTCTGGGTTCTTTATTCAGATCTACCACGACAGTTTTGTAGAAGCCGGCCAATTCACTATTCAAAAAGAAGCGGGGGCGTAAAATATTTATTTTACGCCCCCGCTTTGAAATCATTAAAAAAGATCAATTTACAAAAATCCGGATACCCCTTTGATCTTCTTCAACGCAACAGTCAGCACCCAGCAGCTTAATGTCGACCCCAGCAATAACAGTGGAGCCTTAATAAACGGTGAGGCATCCAGACCAAGCAGGTAATAAGCACCGTAATAAACTGCCAGTGAATGGAAAAGATAAATTCCGTATGAACTGGCAGAGAATGATTTCCAAAAGCCATTGGAGCTGTTTACAAAAGCTTTAAACAAAGCAGTACTGGTCATAAGAACACTGTATGCTAATACGTTAAATCCGAGAGCATTACCCAGTTGTATGGGCAGTTCACTCCCCCTTGTAAACATCATTCCTTTAAAAGTAAGATAAAAAACAGCTGAAACAACAGTGACAATCAACCATGGCAGAATTCTTGGTGTGTACCCCTGCCGTGTAAACCAGTTTCTTTTCCACGCAAGGACACCAAGCCAGAAATAAAGCAGGTATACAAACACACGCAATGGCTGAAAAACAAGCAGGTAATAATCACTGATCCAGGTATCCACACGAAAAAACTGGTTCATTCCCAGAAAAGAAACCGTTGCAACAGAAATAAACAAGAGTGGAAGCAATGGTGAAGGATTGCGACTGATCCGTGGCGGACTCTGCAAACTTGGAAAGAATCTGTAGCAGCAGCTTAAAACGAGATAGAACAAAACCAGCTGTCCCAGAAACCAGAATACGGACTGACTGAACATGGAACCCCAGAATGGGCCAGCCCAGAAATCCATATAGCCTGATGCCTTACCACGCGAAAGAAGAATCATATACATAGAAGGAGGTGCTAGGAAAAGCACGCCAAGCACCCATGGAATTACGATTCTCTTGAATTTACCACTCCAGAATCTGGGCATGCCGTGTTTCTGCAAGGACGGCAGAGCAAAATATCCGGCGAGAAAAAACATTGCGGGCATGATGGGGACATCAACAAGCATTACGACATAGGTAAAAAACATACTCTGGGATGGATCAATTACATACCACCACTGAGGGGCAAACTTCATATAGCAAAGCGAAACATGCAGAACTACGACCATCAAAATAATCACAGCCCGCAGGTTATCCAAAAAGTACATACGTTGGTTCATAGCAGTTACACCTTTTCATTAATCACATGAGTAACAGACTGCTTTTTAAGCTTCCCGAATATGTAAGTCAAACACAGTCGACCTTTCAAAAAACAAAAGTAACAAAAAAAGGCCGGAGCAAAGCCCCGGCCCTTTATTTATTATTTCATACCGAGGTTATGAATTGCGCAATTCTTCGATAAGAGAAGTCAATTCTGAACCAAGTCTCATAAGCTCTTCAACTGCGACAGTTGATTCGCGCATAGCTTTAGCATTCTCGTTGGCAATGAGGTTTACTTCCTCAATACCGCGGTTGATCTGCTCACTGGCAGCAGACTGTTCTTCTGAAGCAGTCGCGATGCTGCGAACCTGACTTGCGGTTTCCTCAACAATATCAACTATACCTTTTAGCGCATCCCCGGCCTTAGTCGCAGACTCAGTGCTGGCAGCAACTTCGACAGCAGCCTTGGTCATGCCATCTATGTTTTCGCGGGTTCCACTCTGTATAGCGGAGATAAAATCACCAACTTCCTTGGTGGCAGCCATGGTCTTTTCAGCAAGCTTGCGGACTTCATCTGCCACAACCGCAAAGCCCCGTCCGGCTTCTCCTGCACGCGCGGCCTCGATTGCGGCGTTCAGAGCCAGCAGGTTGGTCTGGTCGGCAATATCGGTAATCACGTTCATGATTTTACCGATTCCATCAGCCTGATCTCCCAATGTTCCCAGCCCTTTTTCCATCTCGACAGTCATTTCCTGAACTCGATTAATGTGGGCCACAACATCGTTGACTATGGTTCCGCCTTTTTCAGCTTCTCCCCGTGCGTTATCAGCTGAATCAGCAGCCTCGGCAGCATTGCGTGCAACTTCTAATACACTGGCATTCATCTGTTCCATGGCAGTCGCAGATTCGGCAGTACGCTCACGCTGAGTTTCTGAACCACGGCTGGATTCATCAATTTGTGCGGTTAGCTCATGACTTGCACTCGCTACCTGAGAAACAATTCCTGCCAACTGGTCAGCAGCCTGCAACATACCTTCACGCTTTGCATTTTCTGCTTGAGCTCGGGCTTCCTCAGCTTCCTTGACAGCGACTTGAGCTTTTGCAGTCTGCTCTTTAGCTTGCTCAGCCATATGTTCTGCTTTGGAAATATTCTCCACCAGACCGTTAAGCATATTCCCCAAAGCCGTGTTCAGATCCAGGAGTTCACCGCCGAACATTGAATTATCCAAACGGATATCCATATTACCACCGGCAACCTCTTTAGCCGCATCGGCCATAACACCTATGGGTTTGGAAATAGAACGGGCAACAAAAAACATTGCGATCATAAACAGCACAAACGAAACTGCGCCGATCGTTAACAGATCGAGGGTAAGTGAATGGGCGTTAGCAAGGATTTTATCCATGGGGGCGCTGACAGCAAGATACCAGCGCAACCCGGTTCCAACGAACTCAACCGGAACATACTGAACCATTGATTTAATACCGGTATCAGCTGAAACACGGACTTCAAAAAAAGACTCGCCATTTTTCATGGCCTGCCTGAGCCCGGCTTCATCCTCGAAAGAGGAAACGTCAAAAATGGACTTACCGGCAAATTCTTCATTGGGATGATGTATAAGTGTTCCGTCATCCATCATCAACCACGCATACCCAGTACCGTAGGGGTGTATTTTCGAGACAACGTTACTTATCTTGTCGATGGGTACATCCACGCAAACTACCCCCAAAGGACGACCATCAAGCATGATTGGAGCACCGATAGTGGTAAGCATGAGCCTTTTGCCATCAACATCATAAGGATACGGAGGTGTAATGTAGGTCTTGCGTCTTTCGATCGGTTTCAGATAGTAATCGCCGTCACCGGGAATAAAATATTCAGCAAGAGGGACAACTTTCATCTCGTCACCGGCACGGAAAACATATGGAATGTGACGACCTGTTTTATCATGCATCTCTGTATTGGCATACTCTGCATCGCGGCCGTCAAAAGCATTAGGTTCCCAGGCGTTACAACCACCGATAAAGTTATCGTTTCCTTTAATCAGACCGATCAGCATTGAAATAGCGTCTTTGCGGCTCAATTCTATTTTTTCACGTCTTATCTGCGCAAATGTGCTCGCCAAACCTTCGGCCTGTCCCTGAGCATGGGTCATATAGTTCCTGATCAGGCCACAATACTCTCCGGCGAGGGCCGAAATTTCCTTCCTTGCCACCTTCTCAATGGCCGCAGAGCTGCTTTCAGTTGCAAAATATTCCATACTGCCTACAGTCAACAGAAGCAACGCCCCTACCGGCAGCATGATCTTGTACATCATCCTCAAATTTTTAAACCATCTCATCTAAGCACCGCCTCAATTAAGGTTGTCAATGGGCCCCTCACTATACCCTTTTTCGTTTGTTATTTTCATTTTCGCTACATGTCAACTTTTGATATTTCGCGCCATATATGGCACACAAAAACGACGATTTATGAAATAGATTTCTCTTTAATTATTCATCCGGAACTTTACCCAAATACGCTTCCAGTTTACGCCGCAGGAATGCACCAAGGACATAAATGAGTATAAATACAATTGCTATTGTCACAGCCATGATGCAGGAAGCACAAGCAATCTGCCCTGCTCCCAAAAGTGAAGCCATCGGCAAGTTTTCCACGCTGAGCGGAAAATTTACTAAAGGAACTAATTACCGCTGTATCGTCTCCGGCATCGGGATAGCTCGTGCGGCAGAAGCAGCAGCCATGCTTTGCGCAGAGAAACCGGATTTATTACTGAGTATCGGCGTATCAGGAGGTTTGGCTCCAGGGATAGATGCCGGAAGCATAATAGCGGCCACAACTATCCATTCAGATATTGCCGAGTTCAATTCGTGGCATGAAACCGAAAATGACTTAAAGCTGCGCAATGAGCTTATTTCGGCATGCGGAAAAATTCAGTGCGGGAAATTGATAACCGCAGCGAAGCCTGTGCTCACCCCGCAGGAGAAGCTTTTCATGTTTGAACGCACCGGGGCAATGGCTGTTGACATGGAATCCATAGCTGTTGCGCAAGCCGCAAAACAGGCTGGGATTCCTTTCGGCTGCATACGGGCTATCAGCGACGACTTCAAGCGGGGTATCCCTGAAGAATCGCTGGCCGGGGTCAATGAAAACGGCCAAACACAGCTCAGTCCAATTCTAAAAGCAATTATCAAGAGGCCCGGACTGATTCTTGAGCTGATCCCCATGGGGCGGGATTATTCTAAGGCTTTAAAGGCGCTGGGGGAAATTTTTAAATAAAAAAGGCCCGTTGAAGGTTACTTCAACGGGCCTTTTCCAACTAATCAATTTACTTAACGCTGACACCTTTTAGGGCCAGCAAGGCACCTTTAATAGGGTGTCTTACTGAATCAGCCACTGCAGTAGGCTCAAAACCACAATGAACCATGCAGTTCGCGCAACGGGGATCGTTACCAACACCGAATTTGTCCCAGTCAGTATGTTCCATTAGTTCCTTATAGGATGAAACAAAACCGTCTTCAAGCAGGTAGCAGGGACGCTGCCAGCCATGCACGGAACGACAGGGGTTGCCCCACGGGGAACATTTGTAATCCGGCTGATTTCCGGCGAGAAAATCGAGATAGAAGCTACTGTGGCTGAAATCCCAATCCTTGCCTTTGCCGATGGTGAAAATTTCACGGAAAAGCTTCTCACTCTGCGGACGGGTCAGGAATGCATCCTGATCTTCTGCTGCTTCGTAGCTGAATGCAGCGGAAAGAGTCATGCCGTCAACTTTAAGATCCATGAGAAAATCAAAGAACTCAGCAGCTTTTTCAGCAGTCTGTCCGCCGAAGAGAGTTGTATTGGTATTCACCCGAAAGCCCTTTGATTTAAGCAACTTGATGGTACGAACTGCAGAATCAAAAACGCCCTGCTTGCAGACAACCTTATCGTGAACTTCTGCGGGACCGTCCAGATGAAGGTTGAAGGTCAGGTATGGGCTGGGTTTGAACTCGTGAATGCGCTCGGGCATGAGGATGCCGTTGGTGCAGAGGTAGACGAATTTCTTACGTTTGATCAGCTCGCTGACGATGGTCGGAATTTCCGGGTGAAGCAGGGGCTCACCACCGGGAATGGAAACAATAGGAGCACCGCACTCTTCCACCGCCGCTATGCATTCATCAACAGAAAGACGTTTATTTAGAATTTCCGGCGGCTGGTTGACTTTACCGCAGCCTTTGCAACGCAAATTGCACTGGAAAAGCGGTTCGAGCATAAGTACCAGCGGGTAATGTTTGTTACCCTTAAGGGTCTGGGTGAGAATATATTTGCCGAGTCTAGCTACTTGAATTGCGGGAATTGCCAAGGTATCAACCTCTTTGCCGCCACGTGGGGACGGGTTTATTATTCATTGACCTTATTGCCGGCACAGGCTTTGGTCAGCTTTTTAAAGAAATCAACTTTTAATAATTGTTCACTGAAACTTTTAGCCTTCAGAGCCTTTTCATAGTGAACGCATGCTTCCTTCACTTCATCATCTTCAAGTAATGCGGAAGCAAGTCCGAGATGATTCAAAGCGAAGTCCGGAGCAACCTCAACGGCCCGTTCATAATGCTCCAAAGATTTATCCATGCTCCCGATGCTGATCGGCGAGGAAGGTGCCTGCAGATAAAGCTCGCCCAGAAAACGATCAGGTCCTCCGTGGTCAATCTCCGGGGTTAGTTTGGAAGCAGTGAGTGCTTCTTGCTCCATCAACGGGACAAGGTCAAGACCCTTCAGGGGAGCAAGCTGAGCCTCTTTAGCAATTAAATAAGCCAAAAGATAGTGTCCCGGACCTGATTGGGGATTTTTCTCCAGAAATTTCTTCAAACCTATCTGAGAAGATTTCGCATAGTCTGCGGAAGAGACTGTCCCGCTCTCCAGCAGCCATGACGAGCAGGCCGCCCCTTGTAAAATATCCTTACCATTCGCAGACCCGGATAATGCTTCGGATTGCGCACGAGTACAGGGCTTCCAAAAAATTACGCCACCGGCATCATATTCGCTCAGCGGCAGACCGGACGTTGCCGAACACGCGCAGAGCAGAGTCAGCAAACCAGACACCAGAAAAGCAGTACGCAAATGATTCATCATTAAAGGTCCTTATCCGCCGGGTTAAAGCCGGAGGTCTGCAACAGTTTCAACAATTCCTGTGCCTTTGGGTCCTTGCCCATGTTGAGTAACACAGCCTGTAAACGAAAAGAATCATCATCTGTCTTGCCGAACCAGACAACCGGGCTGGTTGGCAGTTCCTCAGATGTGTAAATAACCTTTGTATTGGAGTAGCGATCAGAATCCTTAATTACAGAATACTGAACAGCATCAAGCACAACCCCGACAGCTTTACCCTTATTAACCTTACGCAGCATCCGCAAAGCACTGTGCGTACCTTCGGGAGTAATATCCGCTCCTCCGGTTCCGTGGAAAAGGATATCCAACGCCTTGGGGGTATAAAGCATGGAGCCGAAAACAGTACCTTTCACGCCTTCAGGGTTATCTGTTCCCGATGCGGGCACAATCAAACGCCATATATCCTTTTGCATTCCCTGCGGAAGGGTTGCGGCAACAGGAGTCATAGGGATTTTAGATTTGTAGGATTCAAAAAAAGTCAGGCCGGTAATTGCCCATGCAGGAGCTTCCTTGCCGAGAGCATCCAGAGCAGCATTCAGTTCATTGTAATAAACACCCTGAACCTTTTCCCCCAATTTGGCAGAAAGATATTTTGCCAACTCATCCATAACGGGCTGAGCTTCAGCGGTACTACCCGGCTGACCGGGCTGGATGATGGCGAAATCAAACCTTCCGGCAGTCGCAGCCGAGCTGAAAGCAAGAACCATTACAAATGTGCATACGATAATTCTTCTGAACATAAATTACTTTCCTTTAATCCTTTCAATCAACCTGAAAACAGCGGGAAGGACCACCATGCAACCCACAAGGCAGGTCGCCGATCCGGTAACCATGATTCCACCGAGGGAGGCAAGTCCGCGATGATGTGCAAGCAGCAATCCGCCGAAACCTATCATTGTAGTGCAGAAACTAAGCCCAACCGCCACCGGAGTGCTTGTATGGTACAACCGTTCGCCCTTTGAGAGTTCTTTCCAGCGCGCCAGGAAATGCACACCCCCGTCTACGCCGATGGCTATAAGCACAGGAATAGCAAAGAAATTGGCTAAATTGAAGCTCAAACCGGTGATGCCCATTATCTCCAGAAGCCAAAAGATTCCGGCGAAGAGTGGTACAAGGGTCAGTAATACGTAACTGAGGCTGAATGAGCTAAGGAACAGAAGAAGAGACACCAGAATAATGGTCAGGCCTGCAGCCTCCAGAAAAGTCTCCCGCATGAGCAGAGACGACTCGTAAACCACCACCGGAACCCCGGTAACTTCAGGGTCTATCTTGCGCAGATCAGCGACAAATCCGGTCAGTTTATCAAAATCCCAGACATTGCCGACCGGGGAAACCTTAACCATGAAATGACCGTCCTTGCCCACGTAAAGCGAACGTAATTGTACGGGCAGATCGTCCGGTGTAACTGACCGGACTTCAAGAATTTCCTTAAGCCACGCAAAAGAGCTGGAAAGCTCAGATATCATGCGCTCCTGAAGCGGGGTCAGATTGGCTCCTTCAGCAGGATTCTTCTCAAGAATTTCAAGACATAATTCCGCACGGTCAATAATACCAGCGATCTGATCCAGCTCTTCCTTGGCTCCGGCTGAAAACAATTTTTCCTGAAGGTTTTCAAGGGAATCAATCAGCTTTTCGAGCCCGGCGATAACATCAGCGGGGACAAGTGACGAATTGTGGGTATCGAAATTAATTCCCTGTAGCGCCGCAGCTTCGCCGCGCAGGATTCCAGCCTTTTCTTTCTGTCCTTCGGGCAGAAAATCCAGAATGGAATCAATGCGGCCCACAGATGGAACCTGCTTCAAGCGTCCTATCAATGCCTTCACGGATTCAAGGTCCGGGCAGGTCATGACCGCGAACCATGTGGATTCGTCGGAATCATTAATCAGCACATGCTCGTATTCGACAGACTCAAGACCTTTAGCCTGCAACTCAAGTAGATTATAGTTGAATCCGGCTTTCTGTAATCCTGGTAAAGCCACGGCTGTCAAGACCGCGAAGACGACCAGAACAGTCCCCGGGCGGGAAAGGATCTTTTCCATAAACGGCATTGTCGCCATGCGCGGACGGGATGAAGGGAACCAGTTGCGCCGTCCCGCAATGAGCATCGCGGAAGGCAACACAGTAAGCATGGAAATAAGACAGAAGATAATACCGGTTCCGCCGACAAGACCAAGTTCAGCCAGTCCTACAAAATCCTGTCCCAGCACGGCATAAAATGCGCAAACCGAGGTAAGCCCGCCCAGCAGCACGCCGGGTCCGGTATGGACCAGAGCTTCTTCAACAGCGTCATCCGGGGTCATGCCTGAGCCGGAAGCTTCCACATAACGCATGACAATATGGATACCGAAGTCCACCCCGATACCGACCAGAACAAGGGCAAAAACTATGGAGAGCAGGTTCAGGCGCCCCAGCGTCACCAGCGTGAAGCCGAAGGTCCAGGCCATAGCGCAGAAAAGAGACCCCATAACCAGCATGGGCCGCAACCAGCCATGCAGGATGAACATGAACAGAACACCTACCACGACTACCGAAATAATAGCCGCAATGGTCATATCCTGATCCGTGGTATGCATTTCATCAGCAGAGAGCACCGGGCGCCCGGTCAATCCTGCTTCAACTTCCGGGAACTGCGCCCGTACTTCATCCAGTGAAGCACGCACAAAATTAAGTGACGGCCCGATCACGTCCATGGCCCCGAAATCCTTCTTGGGCAGAATACGCATGATCAGCAGTTTACCGTTGTCTGTGAAGAAATAGTGTATTCCGGCTTTATCAAGGCCGAACACTGGTTCGCCCGTTTTTTTTAGACCGGGTCCGGAAACAAGCGAAGTCTCCATCTCAGAGACCACCTTATCAATCGCCCCGATAAACGGGCCGAACATTTCAGGAGCAGCTCCGCCGCTGACTCCGCTGCCCTTTTCCCCGTTCAGGAGCCCTGCGGTCATATTCAGAAAACGGGACAGCCCCGGCTTCTGAAACCACTCCCGGCCCAAGGGACCGAAATCACGGGCAAGGGCGACAAACTGACGCAGTTCGTCCGGGGAAGCAAACATGAGAACCCCGGGGCCCATGTCACGGGCGGACATGGCGTAATGCACTTCCTTTACCAGATCAGGATGATTCTCCAGTTTTGCGGCAAGTGAGACCGCAAACTGCGATGCTTTGGCCTTCCCTTCTTCAGAGCCTCCGGTCTTAATGACCACAAACATATATTCCTGATCGCCGAAATTCCTGATCTGCTCCAGATTACGTTTCTGAAAAGGAAGTTCATGGGAAATCAAGTTATCCTGATCGCTGTCCAGCTTGAGCCAGAGAGCAGATGAACCGGCACTGACTGCGGCAAGCAGCACAGCGCAAATAACAACAGCCACAGGAGCTCTGCGGACCAGTTTCCATATGGAACGGATTAACAATTCCAGTGCATTATAAAAAATATTCATTAAAATCTGCCCACTGCGGATAATATAACAGGGGTCTTTTTTTGCGGCAGATAACTAAAAGAGGCAAACCATGTACATTTGTACAGTCTGCCTCAGATTAGTTCCACGAATTTCAGTCTTCGCCAGCAGGCGGGACAGCTATGCGGTCTTTGCGGTACGGATGCCAAGATCCTTGACAGTTTTCCATGCCGATCCGGTGATTTTATGCGCTTCCTTGAGCACATCATCCATGGCGTCGAGGAATTTATCAACATCATCATCATTGATCATTAAAGGAGGCAGGATCTTGACCGTATCGAGTCCGTGCCCGGCAACCTGACTGAGAATGTTGTGTTTTTCCAGCAGCGGCATGGTGATCATCTGGCAGAAAAGATCACCGTTCATTTTGTGCAACAGCTTCCAGCTGGCTTTAAGAGCCATGGATTTAGGCTCGCCGAACTGCATACCGACCATAAGACCTTTAGCCCGGACCTCGGTCAACATCTCGTACTTATCGGCAAGCTTTTTCAAGCCTTCTTCAATTCGAACGCCCATTCTGGCTGCATTTTCAACCAGATTTTCTCTCTCTAGAATCTCGATGGTCGCCAGACCGGCCGCCATGGCCAGATCGTTCTGGCCGAAAGTATTGGAATGGGCAAAACAACGTTCCATGGAATCGAAAATCCTGCCGTGAATCTCACGGGTGGTAATAATAGCGCCGACAGGAATGTAGCCACCGGAAAGAGCCTTGGATACAACAAGTATATCGGGCTTAACGCCCCAATGGTCGACAGCGAACATCTTACCTGTCCGCCCCATTCCGCATTGAACTTCATCGGCGATCATATATGTTCCATACTTATCGCAAAGTTCCCTCACGCCTTGGAGATAGCCGTCTTCAGGTACAAAAACACCTTTCCCCTGCACGGTTTCAAAAATGAAAGCACCGACATCTCCGCCTTTAAGTGCTTCTTCAAGAGCATCCAGATCATTAAAAGGGACAGCAACGCAATCCGGGAGCAATGGTTCATTGCGATCCCTGAACTCATGGTTGGCATTGACGGAAAGCGATCCTAGAGTCAGACCGTGGAAGGCATGGTGGCAATGGACCAGCTTATGCTTACCACTGGCCTGCCGGGCAAACTTAAGGGCGCCCTCTACGCCTTCGGTTCCTGAATTGGTGAAGAAAACAGCATCAAGATCGCCGGGAGCAATTTCAGCAAGCTTTTCAGCAAGCATCCCGGACAGTACACCGAGATCCATCTGCACAAGACTGGCGGTTTTTTCATCCATAACTTCTTTGAGCACTTCAGCTACATGCGGATGGTTACGCCCGATATTGTAGACACCGAACCCGGACAAAAAATCAAGAACCTTAACTCCCTTGGCATCGGTAAGGTACGCACCTTCGGCAGAAACATAGTTGCGGTTATATCCGATAACTTCAAGGACCCGCACAAACTGGGGATTCACATAATTGCGGTGCAGCTCGTAGGCTTCCGCCATTCTATCTCTATATTTTTTTACTATCTCAGAACTCATATTAAAGGCTCCAATTTATATCAAAATTAACTGCTGAATAGATTTTCGGGGGAAAATACTCCCCTTCCCCCTTGTGGTCAATGGGTTATCCCCACGTCGGTGCCGAGAGCACGCCATTGCCAAACGAAAGGATGAAATGTAATATAGATAAGTTAAACATAAGACCAATCAATACGGCAATAGATGCCGTGAATTTTATGGAGGCCATATATGGTTGAAGTTATCAGGGCTAAGACAGCCGGATTCTGCATGGGCGTAGACCTTGCCCTCAATAAGCTTGATTCCCTTATAGAAAAAAATGAAAACGGGAAAATATATATCCTCGGACCGATCATCCACAACCCGCAGGTTTTGGAAGACTATGAGAAGCAGGGAGTTATAACGGCTACTACACCTGACGAAGTTCCAGAAGGAGCCTACGTGGTAATCCGCGCTCACGGTGTTCCAAAATCAGTGGAAGAAGATCTGCGCAAACGCGGCGTCTATGTTATTGACGCAACCTGCCCGAAGGTAAAAAAAGCGCAGCTTCTCATCCAGCGCAATACTGAAGACGACCGCATCCTGCTCCTTTACGGCGAAGACAGCCACCCTGAAGTTAAAGGACTGCTCAGCTACGGACCGGCAGGTCCTCACCTTTTTGACTCGCTTGAAGAACTTCAGGCTATCAATCTGGATCAGGACAAAAAATACTGTCTGGCTGCCCAGACAACACAAGACCGGGCAGTATATGCCGACTGCATCCAATACCTCGAAAACAAGGGCATCGACTTTGTCACCCTGAACACAATATGCGATGCAACCCGCCAACGTCAGGACGAGGCAATCGCCCTTTCCGGCAAAGTGGACCACATCATTGTGGTGGGTGGGCTCATTTCCGGCAACACACGCCGCCTCGTTCAGGTTGTTGAAACCGCGGGAACTAAATGCACCCATGTTGAAACTGCCGATGAACTTCCTCTGGATCAACTGAAAAAAATGAGCAAAATCGGGCTTACTGCCGGGGCTTCCACTCCAAAACGGCTCGTGGACGGTATTCAGCAGATTCTTGAGGCTTTATAAGATACTGAAAAATAAAAAATAAAGCCCGTGACCTTATGCGTTGCGGGCTTTTTTTGCGTCCATGACTGCAACTCCGCTTCCGGACTTTGCATCACTACTCCTTTCGTTGACAAATCCCGGACACTTCACTACCTAAAATAACAGGCCCAAGTCTTGTCTACTTATTAGCACACGTCAGAAAAAAGACTTATGAGCCATCTGGCGAACAACACTTACCATTATCAGGAGTGTCTAATGCCCAAGTATGTCATCGAAAGAGAAATTCCAGGAGCTGGAGATTTAACCCCGGAAACATTGCAGGAAATTTCTCAAAAGTCCTGCTGCGTCTTGCAGGAACTAGGACCGCAAATCCAATGGGTGCAGAGCTATGTCACAGACAACAAAATATACTGCATCTATATTGCCCCGGATGAAGAAACGGTACGCAAGCACGCTGAAAAGGGCGGATTCCCCGCAAACAGCGTTGCACAGGTACGGACCATGATTGACCCGACCACATCTGAATAGAACGGATCACACCAGAGTTTTAAAAACCCCCGTCTTATGAAAAGACGGGGGTTTATATTGTTAGAAGACTGCTTCAAATCAGCAGCTGTTCTTAATATATTTTCCTACATATCACTACCCTGCTTAACCACATCCTGATTCCATTCATATTTTTTGAAACTCTGTTTGAAGAATAGCGAATAAAGCACAGGACATAAGATCAGGGTCAGCACTGTGGCAAAAGTCAGCCCGGACATAATGCAGTTGGCCATGGGCCGCCACATCTCACCGCCCTGTAGCGACAGCGGAACCATACCGATAATAGTTGTAGTTGCAGTCATGATGATCGGCCTTGCGCGCTCCAGTGAGGCCAGAACAATAGAGTTATCAAGGCTCATCCCGCGGCCGCGCAGGATCTCAATCCGGTCGATAAGCATGATGGCATTGTTGACAATAATCCCCAGCAGACTGATCATTCCCAGCATGGGCATGAACCCGAACGGGGAGTTAGTCAGGATCATCCCCGGAGTAATACCGCACATCATCGGCGGTAAAGTAAGCAGGATGATCAACGGGCGGCGGAAGGAGTTGAACTGGAAGATCAGAACCAGCACCAGCAGTCCCATGGCAAGAGGCATATGGGCGTTGATGGCTTCCTGACTTTCCTGACTCTTCTCAAATTCACCGCCGTAATCAACGGAGTATCCGACAGGCCAGTTTTCGGAGTGAATCATTTTATCTATTTGAGGACGCACGGCATTCAGGGTCTGCATGGCGAAATAACCGTCGAACAGATCAGCCTTGACGGTCATGGTCCTTGTCTGGTCCCTGCGACGGATATCCGAAGGCTGCCAGACCAGCTCAGATGAAGCAATCTGGCTCAGGGGAACATTTTTCTGATCCTGATATGAATATACGTTCAGACTTTCCAGCTTATCCAGGCGGTCGCGAAAATCACCTTCACTGCGCAGCATGATGGGAATATTAGTGTCCCCGTCACGGTAAGTGGAAGCCTGATAACCGCTCATGCTTGACTGTAGACTAAGCGCCACATCGGAACTGGTCAAACCGGCCTGACGGGCCTTATCCTGATCTACATTCACTTCCATCTTTTTGGTCCACTGGCCCCAGTCATCCCAAACGCGGGCAACGCCGGGGGTCTGCTCCACCAGCGCGGCGACCTTATCACGCAAATGGTAAAGGATTTGCTGGTCAGGACCGGAAATACGGATCTGAACCGGAGCACCGACCGGAGGACCGTTCATAAGCTTTTTAAGGCTGAAGTCTGCATCCGGGAAATTGGCTTTAAGTTCACTGCGGGTACGGTCAATGACTTCATCAGTGGCTTCGACGCTCTTGGTATTGACCACGAATGTAGCAAGGTTGTCGTTACGCTGTTCAAGGTTCAGAGGAAGATACCAGCGCGGACCGCCGTGACCGATGAAAGTTCCCACGCTATCCACGCCCTTATCAGCGAGAAGGAACTTTTCCAGCTTGCCTACTTCATCGGCTGTAGCAGTGATATCAGTACCGAAGGGTTGCCAGAAATCAATGGTAAACTGGGCTCGCTCGTTGGGCGGAAAGAACATCTTGGGCACAAACTGGAATCCCCAGAACGCGGCCATACATGCGATGAGCACGACAGCCAGAAATCCGGGGCGGTGCTTGAGGCTGAACAGCAGCATGGACCGGTAAACACGGTACATACGGCTGGAAAAGGTCTGGATAACAATCTTGGGTTTCAGCACGTAGTAGCAGAGCATGGGTACCATGGACATGGACAGCCCCCATGAACAAAGCAGGGTCAGGCTGACTACGATGAACAGGGAAAAGCAATATTCCCCGGTGGCGTTCTCAGCAAGCGGGATAGGCAGGAAGGCGAAAATGGTGGTCAGCGAAGCAGCCAGCAGCGGCATCCATAGTTCGGAGACAGCTCCGGCAACAGCCTTCAGGCGTTCCTCGCCGGAAGCAAGACGCACCAGAATAGCCTCGGAAACAACAACCCCGTTATCAACCAGAATCCCAAGGGCAATAATCAGCGAAGCAATCGAAATCCGCTGCAATCCCACATCAAAAAGCGGCATCAGCCCGAGGCAGCCCAGCATAGCCATTGGAACCAGAGACCCAGCCACCAGTCCGGTTTTGAAACCGGCGAAGACAAGAATGACGATAACAACGAAGACAAATGATTCAAGCAGATTGATCATGAAGTCAGTAACCGCCGTATCAACATAGTCCGGCTGATATACGACCACGTTGTATTCCATGCCGTGATAAAGGTCTTTAGACAGCTTTTCGAGTTTTGCTGTGACCAGCTCCCCCACTTCCATGATGTTGTTACCGTCGGCCATTGAGATAGCCAGCATGATGCACGGATCTCCGTTGTAACGGGCCATAACTCCCGGCGGATCTGCGAAACCACGGGTAATCTCAGTTACATCGGAGAGCTTAAGCGAAGTCCGCATGCCTTCAACTCGCAGGGACATATTTTTAATGTCATCAACGGATTTGAATTCACCTGTAGGCTCGATATAGATGCGCTCGGGTCCGACCTTGGCCGAGCCGCTGGGACGAATCATATTCTGCTGGTTAAGCATCTGAGCCAGAGCAAAGGGAGTGATCCCCGCCGCAGCCATGCGCGAGTTGGAAAAATCAACAAAAACACGCTCATCCTGCAAACCCCAGCGGTCAACTTTACCGACACTTGGTATGGAAAGCAGTTCATCACGGGTGTAGTCGGCAACATCTTTAAGTTCCCGGTAGGTAAAGCCGTCCCCGGTAAGGGCGACCACGATCCCGAAAACGTCTCCGAACTCATCATTGACTACCGGCTCATAAGCCTCGGCAGGCAGGTCCTTTTTAGCATCGAGTACCTTATTGCGCAGCCGCTGCCAGATCGGGGTCATATTTTTCTGGCTATCCTGAAATTCCACCTCGATGATGGAAAGTCCGGTCATGGATTGGGATTTGACGTTCTTTATTACATCAATTTCCCTGATCTTTTCTTCAAGTTTATCAGTAACAAGCTCTTCTACCCTCTGCGGGGAAGCTCCGGGAAAAACAGTCGTAACAACGGCGGTCCTGATAGTAAAATCCGGGTCCTCAGATTTGGGGATACTGAAGAAAGTCATCACCCCGGCAAAAGCAATCAGCACAAAAAGGGCAATGGATGTTCTGTTGTTTTCTATGCACCATTTAGCAAGATTCACGACAGCCCCCCGACATTGCGGACTTTAAGACCGTCCTTAAGGGAATGTACGCCTCGGGTAACAACTATCTCACCGGAATTAAGACCGCTTTTGATCAAAATACCATTATTGGAGATTGGACCGACCTCAACATCACGACGGCTAACAATTGAACCATTTTCAACAACCCACACATGCTTGGTCCCGTCCGGGTTACCTACGATAGCCGAGGGAACAACGAAAATATTGGAACCGCTGGAACGCCCTGCAAAACGGACATTTCCGGACATTCCGCTACGTATCAGCTGTTTGGAGTTATCAAGGTAAACCTTGACCGTGAATGAACCACCTTCGTTGGTGCCAATACCCACTTCCATGATTACGCCCTTCATTACTTTTCCGGGCAGAGCGTCAAAAGTGACCTGCACTTCCTCACCTTCTTCCACGGTAGAAATCAGGGTATCCGGCAGTGAGATATGCATCTTCATCTGCTTTCCGGCATTAAAGCCTATAACTTTCTGACCGGACTGCACGTTTTGATGAATGTTGACAGCCACGGCCCCGACCCAACCATCAAAGGGAGCCTTCAGCACAGTGTAGCGCAGACGCTTGCGGGCGATATCAAGCTGCTTTGCTGAAGCATTCAGCTGCGCCTGATATGATTTGAAATCAGCTTCCGACTGGTCGAATTCTGACTTGGAAACAACTTTGCGCTGGTAGAGCTCGCCAATACGTTTAACGTCAGCTTTGGCTCGAACGTAGTTGGCACGTACCTGCTCAAGATTTGACTCCGCCTGTCTTACTTCCAACTCGTAATCTTCCGGGTCCAACCGGGCAATAACTTCACCGGACCTGAACTTGCGGCCGATCTGATCGCCCGGAAATGAAATTATCTTTCCGCCTACACGGAATGACAGATCTGTCTGCAGGGCATCCTCGGCAGTTCCGGAGAAAACCCAGTTTCTGTCCGAAGAACCTTCACCGACCTTCATGGTCTTTACCGGCCGCAGGATTTCCTGTGCGGGGGCTGGTTTTTCCTTGCAGCCTGTCAAGGCAAGGCCTAAAATTAATATCAATACGACTATTATTTTATTCATCTAAACATGCCTCCTAGCAGCAGATAAAAGCCACCGCCCTTCTGGACAGTATTGCGGTAAGTTCATTGATTCTTTCCGGGGTCATTTCATTCCACCCCACCCTGTCGCTAAAAGCCTTGGGATTTACAAACTTAAGCACAATTCCGACGATGGAAGTCCCTACAGCCAAAATTTCGGTAAGAGATGTATTCTCAGGCATCACAGCTCTGAGAAGCAGTACCATTGCATCAATGGCAGGGGTAAAAAATTCATCGTCCAGCAACTGGTAGGATTCACTTGGGTCAGCCATTTCACGGTTGATCAGCATCAACCCCCATAGGGTCGTCGGATCACTGAGGATGCCCTCCATCTGGGACCGGAAGAACCACTCTGCCAGAGCCTCGCGGTTCAATTTTCCGGCGTCAAATTCTGCAATCTTTTCACGCACAGCATCTTCACCGGGCATCACTTCTTCGCGGAAACGGATAATTTCTTTGATCACCGCTTCATAAAGCCCCAACTTACCACCGAAATGATAACCGACCGTAGCCAGATTAACTTCTGCTTCAGAAGCAAGACTGCGCATGCTTACCCCGTTAAAACCGTTCATGGCAAAAAGTCGCAAACCGACTTCAATCAACTTTTCACGAGTTTCCTCACCGCGAGCCTTGTTGGTCTTCCCTTTGGGATGAACTGTCATATTTAAACCTCTCTACAGAGAATTTTTATTCTTACAGATGAGAGAACTAAACACTGTTTGATTAAAAGTCAAACGATTGTTTAAATAAAACGTTTGAATTGATTTATTAAAACATTGCGCAGCATATTTAACATTAAATAACAGCCTCTTAACTGAAAGCTCAATACTATGAATTTGAATAAATCTAAGATAGTACAATCGTAATTAGTTTTAACCAGCAGAACCAAAAGCAGGAAATCATAATGAAAGCCCTACTAATCATCGATATGCAAAAATCATTGTTTGCTGCCGGAAACCGTTATGATTCAAATGGAGTCATCAGCCGGATCAACCTACTCATCGAAAAGTTCCGCAAAGAGAATATGGCGCTGATATTTATCCGCCACAATAACGAAGAGGATGGACTGGGAACAGGATCGGAAGGTTGGCAGATTCTGAACGAACTTGATTTTCGCGAAACAGATCTGACCGTTGAAAAGATTCATTGCGATGCTTTTTGTAAAACCAAACTTGCAGAGAAACTGACAGAACTGAAGGTGGACGAATTAACCATCTGCGGCTGCTGCACTGATTTCTGCATCGACACCACAGTGCGGCAGGCTGCAAGCAGGGGCTACAAAATCCGTGTTGCTGCTGATGCCCATACAACAGCGGACAAGGCATACTTAGATGCCAAAACAATCATCGAACATCATAATTTCGTCTGGTCTGAATTATACAGCCCGCAACTAATCGAAGTTATGCCGACGCAATCCATTTTAAAAGAATTATAAAAAAACTCCCGCTGAACTCAGTTCAGCGGGAGTTTCTTATACTCTATGGTGGAGGGCGCTTAACTCAAACGAGTTGCTTCCAGCACATTCTCAATTGTCTTGAGTTTATTCAACGAACGATGCAGGTGACCGAGGTCTGTGACTTCAACGGTGAACTCCAATACGGAGCTGCCGTCAAGATCGGACTTGAATTCACCGGAATCAATATTTACATCCATCTCAGTAAGAACCGTACAGATCTTTGCCAGCATACCTTTATTGTTACGGCAACGGATACGAATCTGCGCCGGATGCTGAGACTCTTCCTGCCCGCCGCTCCATGAAACACCGAGCAGCCTCTCTTCTTCAAGGCTCTTAATGTTGGGACAGGTAGCGGAGTGGATGACAACTCCGCGCCCACGGCTGATATAGCCGATGATCGGCTCACCGGGCAACGGTGTGCAACACCCGGCAAAACGGATCAGGACGTTGTCGACTCCTTCGATCTCGATAGAGTTGGCTACGCCTTTGCCTTTTCCATCCTCTGCTTCAGGAGGATGCACCCCTCTTTTCGGAGCCTCTTCAATACCTTCAGCTTCATTTAGGATAGCGTGCAAACGCCCAAGCACCTTGCGGGGAGTTACTCGCGAATATCCTATATTGGAAAGCAGGTCATCAACATGGCCAAAGTTAAACTCATCAGCCAGCATGATAAAGTAGCCGTCTTTCATGGCCTTTGCCACGTTGATATTCATGCGGCGGCCTTCTTTTTCAAGCATTTCCTTTGCAAGCATGATGGAACGGGTCCGTTCCTCTGTGCGAATGTAGTGCTTGATGCGAGTCCGGGCTTTGGCTGTTTTTACGAACTTAAGCCAATCGCGGCTGGGCTTGCGCTTTTTATCGGTGAAGACTTCAATAGTATCACCATTTTTAAGAACAGAGTTAAGCGGAACCATGCGCCCGTTAACCTTGGCTCCGGTACAGTGATTACCGACTTCAGTGTGAATGGCGTAGGCAAAGTCAACCGGGGTGGCTCCATCCGGCAACTCTTTAATCTCCCCGGCCGGCGTAAACACATAGACCTCATCATTGAAGAGATCAAAACGCAGGGAAGCCATGAATTCGCGCGGATCTTCAAGCTCCCGCTGCCAATCCATGATCTGCCTGAGCCATGAAAAACGCTCGGCATCGCGGTTCTGCTTGGAGTCACTTCGCCCGGATTCCTTATACTGCCAGTGGGCGGCAACACCGTATTCCGCCACCTGCTGCATCTCTTCGGTCCTGATCTGGATCTCGATGCGCTCACCTTCCGGCCCGATAACCGTTGTGTGCAGTGACTGATACATGTTGGCTTTGGGAATAGAAATATAATCCTTAAATTTTCCTGACACAGGCTTCCACATTGAGTGGACGAGACCGAGTACGGAATAACAGTCCTTAACAGAATCAACTATGACCCTGAAAGCAATGATGTCATAGACCTGATCAAGGCTTAAGCCCTGACGCTGCATCTTTTTATGAATGCTGTATTTATGCTTGGTGCGGCCCTTGATGCGGCCTTTGATCTCGTTATTTTCAAGAATACCGGTAAGCAATCCGATTACGTTATCCACATATTCTTTTCCGACAGTGTGCTGACGCTCCAGACCGTCGGTAATATCCTGATATACATCCGGCTTGAGGTAAAAGAGACAGAGATCCTCAAGATCGCGTTTAACCATGTACAGCCCCAGCCTGTTGGCAAGCGGGGAATAAATGTCCATGGTTTCCTGCGCTATGAGCAACTGCTTGTAACTTTTCTGGAAACCGAGGGTGCGCATGTTGTGAAGGCGGTCAGCCAACTTAACCATAAGAACGCGGATATCCTCCGCCATAGCCAGAATCATCTTACGGATATTCTCCGCTTTGGCTATTGCTTTGGATTCAAAATCCATCATCCCTATTTTAGTAACACCATCAACAATATCAGCTACTTCTTCACCGAAAAGATCAGCAATCTCATCAATGGTGGTATCGGTATCTTCAACTGTGTCATGCAACAAACCGGCAGCCACTGTCGGTTCATCAAGCCGCATATCAGCCAGAATCTTTGCTACATGCAATGGATGGGCAAGATAAGGCTCTCCGGAAAGACGCACCTGTCCTTCATGAGCCCGTGCGGAAAAGACATAAGCCCTCTGAATCAGGTCAAGATCAGGGTCATCAATATAAGTACTGACAACGTCAGTTATTTCATTAATGCGTATCATAATTACTGCTGTAAACTCGGTTTCTTCTGTAATTGTGTGGGAATCCACCATTCGTCGGCATTATAATCCAGACCAGCGGGTTCCACTTTCAAACCTTTAATCCGGCTGCTGTAAATGGGCAGAGCCATTGGAACATAAAGAAAACAATACGGCTGTTCTTCATGCATTATTTCCTGAATGCGGTCATATATGACTTTACGCTCATCCTGATCAAGAGTGGAACGTCCCCGATCCAGCAATTCATCAAGCTCGCTGTTTTTATATTTGATAAAATTAAGTCCGCCAGGAACGGCTTTGGAGGAATGCCAGACCGAATAAATATCTGGATCCTGCAAAATGTTCCACCCTAAAATAGTGGCATCAAAACGACCTTTGTCAATAAAATCTGTAATAAAGGCCGCCCACTCTACAGTCCTGATCTTAACTTCTATCCCAACATCCTTCAGACGATTCTGAATAATTGTTGCGGACTTAATACGCAAGGAATTTCCCTGATTAATAAGAATAGTGAATGAAAATGGCCTGCCATCTCGATCCAGAATACCGTCACCGTCTGTGTCAGCCCAACCCGCTTCCTTGAACAAGGCTTTTGCTTTTTCAGGATGGTAACCATAAGGCTTGAGTTTGTCGTTATACACCCATGTCCCGGGTTTGTAAGGTCCCATGGCCGGATACCCAAGACCAAGAAGCACACCTTTGACTATTTCCTCTTTATCTATGGCGTAATTTATGCCTCGACGGACCCGCACATCTTTGAAAAAAGGACTTTCCATATTAAATCCGAGATATGAATAAGAAAAGGAAAGATATTTATATTTCTTAAAATCTAGCTCCCACTTATCACCCTTGGTTTGAAAAAGGTACTGTTGCGGTGTCAGTCCCATGTCGTCGAGACTGCCGCTTTTAAGCTCAAGGAACTGAGTTGAAAGATCTGGTATAACCCTGTAAACCAACTCATCGATATATGGACGGCCCAGAAAATAATCTTCGTTAGCCTCAAGTACAACCCTCCGTCCGGGAACCCATTCCTTCAATTTATAGGGTCCGGCCCCCACGGGATTGCGTCTGTACTTTGTAGTACTCAGATCTTCATTCTCAAGGATATGCTTGGGCAGAATATCCGAAGCCCATGTAATCAGGGAACGGGCAAAGACCTTGTCGTAGCGGACCTCAAATGTATATTTACCGGTCCGTTTGAACTCTTTTATGTTCTTGAAATCCCCGGCATATGCGGTCGGAGTCTTAGGATCAATCATCATATTGTATGTAAATTCAACATCTTCAGCGGTAAGAGGTTCTCCGTCAAACCACTTGATATCCTCACGGAGCTTGAATTTTAACAGCTTTCCGCCATCCAAAACTTCAAATGATTCTGCCGCATATGGAACCAATTCAATATCTTTGTTGTATTTAAGGGGAGAAACAAATAACTTACTTGCGACCGTATGACTTGCCGAGTCCGAGGAAAGGACCGCTATAAGGCACATGGGTTCAGCCAGCGTAGGCTCCGTAAACCTGCCTCCGTAAACAGGTTCAGAAGCATTAGTATGTTCAATCAGCTGAGCTGCCTTTTTATTTTCCGAATGCTCCTGTCCACTATCCTGAGTGCAGGCAGGGAACACTGCCAAACAACTGAGGATAACTAATGCTGTAATCAATCTATTCATGTTATCCTTATTTTTTTAAATAAAAATCTTTCATTAAGCCAACTACATTGATAATATATGCAGTATGGACTATTGTGGATTAAAAGCCAAGCAATCAACCGATACAGATTGACCGGAAGCGTTTTTTACCTTACGGATTCAGCGAAAGCGATTTGTCTCAATCTATTATCCATATAAGATATCCATTTCATATAAGATATAATTAACTAAGGAAAGTTACAGTTCGGGGAAAACGTAATTATGTCTCAAAACGAAGAAGCTGTAGTAAAATCTATTCTCAAATCATTTGTCTCAGATACTGTTCCGGAATACATTCTGGACGGTGCACGCACTATCGTTAACTCTAACGGAGTTCAAAGACTCGACCTGAAAAAGCGTGAAAGGTACTGGGACGTTGATGCCTCCATTCAAGGCGATGATTTTCAAATTTACTCCTCGGAGCTGGGTCTTAATCTGGCCGAGGAAAGCATCAACCATTACTGCAACTGCCCGGAATCATTTTCTGGAGTATGCAAACACGTGGGAGCAGCCGCACTTAAGCTGCTCCTCTCCATTGATTCCGAAGAAGAAAAGGCAGAGAATCAGAAACAAAGCGACTGGCGCCAGAATTTCCGTTCTTTTTTCGCAACAGAACTGGAACCTGAAGCAGGCAAGCACTACATAATATACCGCATGTATCCGGAACCGGAAAGATTGCAGGTAGCTCTTTTCCGCGCCCGCCAGAACAAATCCGGTCTTTCACAGGTGCAGAATGAAATAGAGCTGCAGAATGTGATCGATAAACCGGAATGGAGCGAAACATCTCCCAGCCTGCCGCAGGTGGCCGAACAAATCGGGCATTACCTTGATTACCGCGGACACAGGGTTGAAATTCCATCCGGCCTGCATGCGTGGTTCTTTACCGCCATTAAAGATGAATACTACATGTTCCTGCGCGATACCGATATTCCGATCCGTATCGAAAGCAGGACCATGCAACTTAAGCTCTCCCCGGAACTTTCCGAGGATGGCCTCTCTTTCGATATCCTCCTTTCAGATGAAGGCAAGCCGCCTTTTTCCATCATGGATGATGATGAAGTATTTTTCTATGGTCGGCTTCCGCTATGGGTATACTGGAAACAAGGATTCTATCCGGTCCAGACCACCCTCGCACCGAAGCTGGTGCAGGAGATGCGCATCCAGAATCCGGTTATCCCGCCCGGCGATATCCCGGAATTTCTTGACCGCGTATGGACCCAGATTCCGGTTTCCGATCTTCATGACCATGAGGAATTTCTTGAGAAAATGCAGCCGTTCTTTGTTCCGGCTACTTTCAATCCCAAGCTCTACCTCAATGAGGAAGGCTCACTGCTGACCATCAGGGTCGACAATATTTACGAAACCGAACATGGGGAAATCTCCATGGGCGAACCAAACCCGGACCTGCAGACCGGCAGCTATAAAGATGGCGACAAGTCTTATCTGGTGCGCCGTGCACAGGACGAGGAAGCGCAACTCTTTGCCGAGCTTCGCGACATGGGCTTCCAGCCAAGGAACAACTCGACATGGTTCATGGAACAGGAAGCGGCAATAACCTTCCTGCTCGACCATTATCCACAGCTGGTTGAAGCTTATCGCATCTATGGTGAAAAGAACCTTACACGTTATAAGGTAAGGCTTACTTCCCCGCAGATTGTTGCGGAAGTTGAAACCGACGAAGAAAACAAGTGGTTTAACCTCGACATCAACGTCGAGTACGATGACCAGCGTGTTCCCATTGATAAAATATGGGAAGCATGGAGTCAGGGAAAACGTTACGTACAGCTTAAAGACGGTTCTTACACCAGTCTGCCGGAGTCATGGCTCAAAAAACTCAGCCACAAACTTAAGGCTCTCGGTTACGACCCTGAGCAGCCTCCGCGCCATCAGTTCGAGCAGTATGAAACTCCCGTGCTGGATAAAATCATCGAAGACCTCCCCGACGCTAAGACCGATGAACATTTCGTGAAGCTGCGTGAGAAAATACACAACTTCGATGAAATCAAGATGATCAACCAGCCCAAGGCACTCAATGCCACCCTGCGCCCCTATCAGGTTCAGGGATTGAGCTACTTGAACTTCCTGCGTGACTACAAGTTCGGCGGTATTCTTGCGGATGAAATGGGTCTTGGTAAAACCATTCAGACTCTTTCCTTCATCCTTTCCCTTCATGAAAGGGGCATTACCGGTCCGAACCTGATTATCGTGCCGACTTCGGTCATGCCTAACTGGGAACGTGAAGCGCAGAAATTCTGCCCGCACCTGCCGCTGCTGACAATCTACGGTTCAAGACGCGAAGACCTGTTCAAGAAAATACCGGATTCAACAATCGTAATCACTACTTACGCATTGTTGCGCCGTGACCTTGAAGAGTTGCTCAAGCACGAATATACTTCCGTTATTCTTGATGAAGCACAAAACATCAAGAACCCGAACACCATCACCGCCAAGTCGGTGCGTAAACTCAAGAGTGATATGCGCCTCTGCCTCTCCGGTACGCCAATTGAAAACAATCTCTTTGAGCTTTGGTCCCTGTTCGAGTTCCTAATGCCCGGCTTCCTCAGCTCACAGCATGCTTTCCAGAGGGGCATCGTCAAACCAATCAAAGATGGTGATGAAGAGACCCTCAACTATCTGCGCACCAGGGTTAAACCGTTCATCCTGCGCCGTACCAAGTCCGAGGTGGCCAAGGATCTGCCTCCCAAGATCGAGACAGTCCATTACTGCGAGCTTATCGAGGAACAGCGCGAGCTTTACAACGCCCTTGCCAAACGCCTCAAAGATCAGGTCCTCAGGGATGTTGACGAAAAAGGCATGGCCAAGAGCCAGATGTCCATTCTTGACGCTCTGCTGAAACTGCGCCAGATCTGCTGTCACCCGCGGCTGCTCAAACTGGATATGCCCGGCCTGTCCACAAACCTGCCTTCAGGTAAATTTGACGCCTTCAAAGATCTCATCTTTGATATTGTCGAAGGCGGACACAAGGTTCTGGTTTTCTCTCAGTTCGTTCAGATGCTGCATGTAATCCGTTCATGGCTGACCATTAAGGATATCCCCTTTGCCTACCTCGACGGCTCCAGTAAAGACCGCTTCGAGCAGGTAGACCGCTTTAACGACAGCCCGGACATCCCCATCTTCCTCATCTCGCTGAAAGCAGGTGGTACCGGCCTTAACCTGACCTCTGCCGACTACGTTATCCATTACGATCCGTGGTGGAACCCCGCAGTGGAAAATCAGGCTACCGACCGTACACACCGTATCGGTCAGAAACGTCAGGTCTTCGCCTACAAGATGATCTGTCAGAACACTGTTGAAGAAAAAATTCTCGGGTTGCAGGAAATGAAAAAGAATGTTGCTGACGCTATTATTCCCGGTCAGTCTGCACTCAAATCACTGACCCGTGATGATCTCGAAATGTTGTTCGAAATTTAATTTAACTGTAACACTAAAAAGATATTCTCATGATTAATTTGGCCCGGAATCAAACATAGATTCCGGGCTTTTATTTTCAGGAGTACACCCATGAATACTAAGATGAAACTATCTATCCTCGCTTTCACCGATAGCAGGAAACCATACCAGAATTTTCATTCACACTCACAAATGGACATTAAATTCTGCACGGAACTAGAACATTTTTTTAGCGAAGCATTAAGTAATGATTTCTCCGGCATGCTCCTTGAAATGAAGAAAGTAATGGAAATCCCATCACGTGAACGCAACAAGATATTCACCCTTGCGGCCACAAAGCCTCTCATGCGCACCAGAGTCAGTAAGAACTCCGCTTATTACGTTGATGACCCGGACCAGTTTTACACTGATTGTACCCTTAAGACTAAGGCCCAACTGCGCCGCCATGACCGTATCAATGTGGACTTGCCTGTGATGATAAGCCATGAAGATGACCATGTTATGGCGGAAGAATACAAAGCCACAATTGTCAACTTATCCGAAAAAGGATGCTTCATCAAAACCGCTATAGACCTATCAGGGAACCATCTGGTCAATATCCGTATAAATGAAATCGACAACAAGCTTCCTATCTGTGGCGGAATACGCTGGAGCACTACTCCAAAGAACGGACTTTATGGGTATGGTATTCAGTTCATGGACATTAAACCCGATCAGTCGGCACAGCTTCTTGATGATTTGATCAGGCCGGGCATAGAGAAGCTGCTTAAGGTCTGATTCCCACTCAGCTGTGCTTTATTCAATATCCACAACTTTTTTACTTTTGTTGTTGACAGGAACACTTCCTCATTTTAATTGATATTGAAATTCATTTTCATAAATAAATTAGCTGGAGGAACATATGTTTATCCCAGATTCAATGTGCGGGTGCGCAGAGATCAAGCTCAATAAACGTAAAGCGGTTAGGGTTTCACTTTTTGATGTTCACTTCAAGAGGGAAGCCATGATTCTGATTGGCATGGGTATCAAGAAACTGGCTGCGAAACACGGCCTTCCTGAGGGTATCATTAAAGAACATATGAAAGGAAACCTGTTCATCGCCCCACCTTCGAAACATCTGTACTTTCTTTTCCATGTCCCTGAAATTGAAGCTGATATGCATATATCAATTCCGCCCTGCCATTTTGATTTTGTAGGCTAGAGTTTCATAAAGACAGATTTCACGGGAGCAAGCCTGGCCAGACTTTTCAATTCTTCGTGTGAAGGAAAGTCCGTCTCCGGCACCTGCTCTGGCCTGCAGGTGAACAGGCTTCTCCCGTGTTTTTACCCTTATAAATTATAAAATGGTTAAATATAATGAGCCACCCCAATAATCAGGTTCTAATCTACACTGATCATCCTGAACATTATCAAGATTCTAATATTTCGAAGCATATGGATCTTAAATTCTGTTCATGCCCGACAATGTTCTGCAATAAACTCCTAGGAAAAGATTATTCCGGTATGATCCTGAATGTCCGAAAAATCATGCAGACATCATGCTGCGACCGTAACCGGATACTGAGCATATCAACAGCAATACCGACTATACGAAGCGTTGAAAAACAGCAAAAAACGATATTTATTGACGATCATGAGAATTTTATCTGCGCCTGCATGAATAGGAAATGCAATCCTGAGAAGTCTTCCTGCCGCATAAATGTAAATTTCCCGGTTGAAATAAGTCTGGAAAACGACCCGGCAATGTACAAAAGCGTCCATGGGACAGTGCACTATCTATCAGTAGAAGGTTGCTCATTTCACACTGACGCAGACCTTATGGACAATAATTTCCTGTTCCTCAAGATTTCTTCCCTGAAAAACAAACTCCCGATTTTTTGCGGAGTATACACCGAACAATCCTCAACTCGGTACTCCTGCGGTTATATGGTAAAATTTCTAGATGTAAAGCCCGATCAGAAAAATGAAATAGACCGGATTGTGCACGACAGCGAAAAGTTCAAAAACGATGTGGACTCTAATCCATAGACACCGGAAGGCTGGCTGTGCAATAATGTTTAGCCATGAACGAAATTTCTATACAAACATTCCGCAGTCTGTCCGCCGTGCTGATCGTACTGGCGCTGGCAGCTCCGGGATGCTCTTTTTTTTACAAACCAATCGAACAAGCACACGAATACACCCTGCAAAAAAAATATGACGCAGCAGTGGCTAAACTGACTGACATAATTGATTCCGACTATTCCGAAGCAGAGAAAGCACAAGCTTTCATGCTACGAGGGCAGGCATACAGTTCCCTGAAAGAATACCGCAGGGCATATAGAGACCTGCAAGTAGCCTGGAAACTTTCCTGTCATCTTTACCAATCTGATCCATCCGCTAAGCATGAAAATGTGCCAGCCACCCAAAACGAACCTCAGTCTACAAATGCTACTGCTCAAAACCAGCTGACTTTCAGCTCCGCGAAGGCCTGTATAAAGGATCTGCCGTTTTTAATTGATGAGCTAAAACCTTTCACAAGCGAATTCGGCGCTATCATGGCAACACAGGAAGCCTCAGCCATAGTGAAAGAGATGTTCCCGGAGCTGCCTAGATAAAAGCCTCCTGCGTGCTTAATGCTGATCTTATTCCGGGCTTGGGCAAGAGCCTGTCTCCTAGCTGGCAAAGGTTCTATCTTTGCCAGGAAGAATTCATCCATTTCCCTTAGAAACTTCCGGCACAGCTTGTGCCATTTGTACAAAAAAATCCCCAATCTCGGCGAGATTGGGGATTTGATTTTACTGGTCTGTCAGCCTGCTTAGAACGGAACTTCATCCATACCGCTGGCTTCTGAAGGAAAAGCGGGACCGAGGTCCTCATCATCCGGAAAACCACCCTGCTGCGGGGGCTGCTGGTTGTTGTACTGTTGCTGGGGCTGTGCCTGATAGCCGCCACCGCCCTGCTGCTGATTATTGTACTGACCGCCGCCCTGCTGGTATCCACCCTGCTGGGGCTGGCCCTGATAACCGCCACCGCCCTGCTGACGCCCTTCCAGTGCCTGGATATTGTTAGCGACAATTTCGGTTGTGTAACGGTCCTGACCATTCTGGTCCTGCCATTTGCGGGTCTGAAGCTTACCTTCAACCATAACAAGACTGCCCTTGGTAAGAAACTTACCTACAAATTCAGCAGTGTGCCTCCATGCGGTAACACGGTGCCATTCAGTCTTATCAACCTTCTGGCCGGTGTTGCGGTCTTTGTAGCCTTCATCAGTAGCAACAGAAAGGTTGGCAAAGGCCTGACCGGATGTTGTATATGAAAGTTTCGGGTCCTGCCCGAGACGTCCTATCAAAATTACTTTATTCATGCTTCCAGCCATTTAGGCCCCCATTATCTAAATTTTCTTTTCGCTGCTATTTTTTCCGCAGCGCTCAGCTCATCTTCTAGATCATAGCTGATAGTGTTGGCTTCCGAAGCCTTCCAGTCTCCAAGTGCTTTTTCCATGCGTAATTTAAGGTCGTATGCCTTACGGATTGAATCCGTCAAAGCATCGGCCTTTTCTTCAGGAATCATGCCCAGTTCCAGCCTGTCCTTAAGGTCCTCGACGAGCTCGATAACCCCATGCGGACGACCTTCTGCGTGCGGCTGTTCCCATGCAGTCTTGACCAGATTAGGCCATTTCTGTTCAACTTCGGCCTCATCATAAGTGCGGGCCATGACCCTGATTTGAAGAACATTACCCATAGCAAAAATCCTTTATTAATACGGAAAAAAAGAGTCCGTCAATGGCAAGATTGAAAAAGCCAAAAGCCCTTATTAATCAACCTCTTCCCATTCACTCTGGACGCGGTTAACAACTTCCTGAATCTGCTTAAGCTGGTCAGCGGGGCAAATTCCGATCAGAGGCTGTGCTGCATCAACATTATCACCATTCTGAAAATAAACCGAGTAAATAAGTCCTTCCGGCCCGCTGTAGTTCAGCGGTGTTTCCCTTTTCATACGGGAAACAATGAACAGGTCCATGCCTTCAGTCACTTTAACGGAACGTTCACCGGAGCCTTTAATTTTAGTATCAACTTCAGGGGTGAAATAATATTTGGCTTTTTCGGGAGCATTGAACAGGAAAAGAGCTTTCTTAAGAATCAGCTGGATAACCTCTTCTTTGGACAGGAAGTGTCTGATTTTAATCAGCACTTCACCGGCTTCAACAAAATTACCTGCCAAATCTTCACGAATGGAAACAATCTCACCTTTTTCCGGAGCAGTAATACTTTTGGTATTGCGTTCACGGGTGAGTTTAGCCAGCACAGTACCGGGTTTTTCCTTCCATTCACCGATAGGTCCGTTAACTTTATCACCCACTTTCAGTCCGGTAAATTCAACAGTGCCGGTATGTGGAACGGAGATTTCAATTTCTTTGTATGGGGAAGCCTTGATTTCTTCAAGAAGTTCCTTGATATTAAGCATTATATTAACCTCTGAATTATTTTTACTTATATTCCACCGAGATGGGCGAGTATAATTTTCTTACATGTAAAACCGGGAAACTGATAACCAGAGTCCGGTCCGGGCAATTTGCAGACATTATCAGGCAAAGTCAACCTGCTGCGACACTCCCTATCATAGAAAACAAATTAAGATAAGAACCTACACAAACGTAGGTATATTTCAGACATCAACACGCAATTTCCACTGCAAAATGCGGAAAACAGTCAGAGAAAAATTATCTGTAATACAGATTCCGTCCACCCATGGTCATAAAGGCCTGCCCAATATTGCGGGCCATCTCGCGGCGATCCCAGATACCCTGGATATGCCCACGGGCCAGAGCATTCCATGCATTGTGATAGTCAGGCGGCACGGGAACACCGGTAGTTTCGGTGATAACCCTTGGTCCGGCAAACCCGATCTTGGAAGAACGAATCCCGAACTGATAAGGCGAGCACCCCAGAAAACTGGCTACTGAACCTCCGTAGGAGTTGGTGTCGTAAATAACTAAATACAACCCTCCGGCATCAACATAACGCCGAAGCGCCATGGTGCAGCGGGGCATCTGTAACACACCGTTTGTTCCTTCCTGAATGCGAATTCCGGCAGTTCCGTGAGCGTAGAAAATGAGCGGAAGCTGCTTGCGCTGTGCCCGCTCCGCGGCCCGAATTATCTTTTCACCCTCGGCAGCACCGACAGAACCGCCCCTGAATGGAGCGGCAAGACAGATGACTACAGTATTAATCCCGTCCATACGGGTCTCGAAAGTAATACAGGATGACCGCAGCCCAGTCTTTTTACGCGCCTCATCAATCTTCAGATCGAAACCTTCATAACCGAGTGGATTGGCAGATTCTATGCCGGAGTTGAATTCAAACCCGTCGGCGTAGTTGAAAACATTGTACAAATACCACTGGTATTCCATGGGAAAATGATGTCCGCAATTGCTGCATACCCCCGCGAAATCGCCGAAAAGATCCGGTGCCCAAAGATCAAGACAACCTTCAGAGGCTGAGTTGGGGCAGCTGAAAATCCGGTCTTCCATGCATTTTGGACTGCTGTACTTCCAGCGACCTTCCTCAAAACAAGGAGACTGATCCACAGTAGAAAGGCAAAGCAGCCTTTCGCGAACATCGCTTGAAATTTTGGATGTGGAACCGTTACCGGGCATGCCTTTTTTCAGCAGCCGAGAGGTACGTTCCCTAACCAGATGTGCCTCGGCCTGAATCTCTTCCATACCCTGCTTGGCCGCTCGAACTGTGCGTCCAACAAGATTATAGACAAAAAGCGACTTGGTTGACCATGCCACATCCTGCACTGCCGCGCCCATCTTGAGGAAAAAAGACCGCTGATCCATGTAGGCGTTGGTCGAGAGATTGCGGAACTTAATATATCGCTTCTCGACCAGCCGCGCCCGGGCGCGTGAACTAAGAGCCCAGCGCATGAAAACATCATCACCCTCTTCAGGGCCTTTCTGCTTTAGTGCCATGGCCCGGAAAAGCTTAAGACCTTTTACAGAAATACAGACCTCATTGGTAGCCCGGATTACTTCTGAACGCAGATTGCGGAAAAAATCATAACTAGCAGGTTTGGCCCCAAGATTTGGCTCCTGAATCACCCGGTCAATATATCCCATGGAGAGGTTGTCTCTGGCAGTGATGCCGAGCTTGCGTGCGCATCCTGCAATGAGTGAATCGTCAACTCTGCTGCCATCGCGAAGATTGGCTTCAATTGCCGCCGCTCCTTCAGGAGAAATAACCGAATAGTATCCGTGGGAAAGCATGAGTCTGCGGTCAGCGAAACCGATAGCTTCCGCTCCACCGGACCCGCCTTCTGAAATAATGGAAACAATGGGCACATCAATTTGACCCATCTCATAGATATTCTTGGCAATTTGCTGTGCCGCCCCGGGATAATCCTCCAGCGGATATGAACCGGGAGTAAAAATATAGGTGTGAATAGGAATACCCTCGGCCTGCGCGACTTTCATATAATGCAGAGCCTTGGCGTTACCCCAGGGCTTAACCGAACCTCCGTTGCGGAATTCCTGCCCGTGACCTTTTTCCTGCCCGATGACCATGACCGGCTGGTGAACAACTTTCTGCCCCACCCTGCGGGTAATGTATGCCTGGGCGATGAGCATCGAGGGATCGATGCTGAATTCACCCAGCCCGCCCAGCTCAGTATAGTTGTCATAAACATTTTCCAGAATATCAGTCAGGCAGATACGCTGTGAATGACGAACAATGCGAACACGGTCCATGGGTGTAAGCTCTTTTTCAAGCTTGGACTCGAGAAAAGAGAAAAGATCCTCAAGCCGAAGAATTCTGGCTTGGAAATTCTCTGCCGAGAGTGTCCCACGCAAACTGCGGAACTCTGAAAGTTCAGAACTGAGCATGGAAATGTTAGCATTCTCGCGATTACCGAAAATGTCCTGAATGTAACTTAACCGCTCCGAAAGAGCGTCGATGCGCTTATCAATACTCATACTAAAATTCCAGCAAGCTGGAAGTTTTATCGATCAAATAGGAAATATTGGACTCAATCGTTCTACCCTTCCGGTCCTGTCCATTCAGCACCAGTTCGGATAAAAATTCAATCCCGCGTCTTTTAGCCTGATCAAGATTATCCCCGCGCACTATAGCCAGAGCAAGGTTGGGATCAAACTCGGTAGGAATCTCATAGGCACGATCAGTGGGAACCTGTGTGTAGACTTCCAGCCAGTCCTGTTCCTTCCATCCGAAGTCCTCTATAGTTCCGACCCAAGGAGCAAAATCTTTGTCCGGATTCTCAGCAATAATGCGGTACTCAATGGCCACGCCGGACAGTTCCACATCCTGCTGACTGTAAGTCATGGGATCACCGAGCCCCAGCCTTACCTGCTCGCGGACAATATTCACACCGCGTTCGCCTTTGATGGCAGCTATGGCAGCGGAAACACCGTTTTCAACCTGTATACGGGTGTTAACCTCCATGAGGAACGGTTCCCCGCGCGGGGTTACAATCCATTCCCATGTTCCTACGTTATCATAATTTACAGCCCGGGCCATGGACAGGGAATGGTTGGTAATACTCTCCAGCACCACCGCAGCATCAAAAATGTAATGACGTTCGTCAGGGGCGAACCCCGGAGCGACCTCAATCCTTTTCTGGTTGCCGCTGCTTTGAACCGAGCAATTGCGGGTTCCGAAGTGAACATGCTTCTCGCCACTGCGCTCGCAGACCACCTGAACTTCCAGATGATTGAAACCGTAAATACGCTGCTCAATGAGCACACCTTCGTCATTAAACTGGCGTTTGGCATAGTTACGTATCCTGCGATAGACAGAGCGGAACTCATCAGGATCTTTGACTTCCTCAATGCCCATCCCTCCGCCACCGGCCGAGGCTTTGACCATGATCGCAGGAACCTGAAACCCCTGCTCCCTTTGAAAGGCAAAAAGGCTTTCAGCAAGCTCGACAGCCTCAAGTTCATCATAAATAGGGCTGTCGGAGCCCGGAACAGTTGGTACTCCGAGACTGCGCGCCAATCTTTTGGTATTGATCTTATCGCCCAATTCCTGAATAACCCTCCAAGAAGGGCCTATGAAAATCAATGGCTTATCGCGTTTTACAACCCGCCGCGCAAACCGGAAGTCCTCTGCAAAAAATCCGTATCCCGGATGGATTGCCGAGGCGCCACTACGGTCAGCGACACTGAAAATTTCATTTGCATCCCGGTAAGAACTGATACGGAAAAGAGAATCTTCACCGCCGTGCTCGCGCGCGAAACGTACATGCCCGCTTTCGCTGTCCGCATCAGTATAAACACAAACAAAATTCTGGTTCAGCTCCAGACAGGATCGCGCAATACGAATAGCAATCTCGCCTCTGTTAGCGATAAGGACCTTATGTTCACCTTTATACACAGTGCAACACCAGACCGATAATCACGAAGCGCCTTTTTTCTTGCGCAATAGAATCATACGTTTCTGGACTTCAAGAACCAGTTTATCAAGGCGGGCTTCCTGATATTTATCAAGATCGACATAAATGCAGCCCATCAGCCCCTCACCTATATCGCGCACGATCTTAATCTCAAGACCAGTCAAAAGCTCTTTTTTACCAAGGACAAAATCAACTTTGAATTGCTCATCCACAGCAAAAGACTCTTTCCCGGCGGCAAACGCCAACCCGTTAACACTAAAATCCTTCACACTGTATGATTCAGGACGGCCATCAATCCTGAGGGCAAGCCCAGGAAGACTTGTCCTGAAAGCCCCTCTGGACGAATTGCTCTCGAATAAAATATCCATTCTTATCTCCAATCATAAATTCAATAGCTCAAAATCACCGCTCTAACTGGCAATCCTACCATAAACTCCGGCGATAAAGCCATACATACCGCTGAAGTGATATTTTCATTTCAGTCTATTTTACGACCACGCTTTAAGGCCCGGTCAGAATCTTATCCAGAACAAATTCAACTCGCCGGTTACGCTGACGGTTCCGCGGCGAATTGTTCGGAACAAGGGGATCCATTTCCCCAAGTCCGGTTGCAGTTAGTCTGTTCGGCTTAATTCCTATTTTCATTAAGAAACGCAAAACATTTACTGCCCGTAAAGATGAAATTTCCCAGTTGTCCTTCAGTCTGCTATTGCTGCTGGGCTTGGTATCGTCGGTATATCCTTTAATATTGATATACTGGTCAGGATGGGTCACAAAAAAATTCTTCAGGGCTTTCACTGCGGCCTGTCCACGGGTGCTCAGCTGAACCTGTCCGGGATTGAAAAGAACGTCAGAAGGCAGTTTAATGGTGATTTTACCATCCTCAAACTTTGCGCTCATGATACCTTCCACCCCTTTGGTGGTCTGGAGATACTTCACATCTTCAAAGACCTTGCGCTGGGCTTTAATTATCTCACGGCGGGTGACCACCTGATTAAGAATGGCACCGGCTTCCTCGCGGGAAACCTTGCTGGTTGCAATCTTCTGCAATTTACCACTGATGGACTTGCTGACTGATTGAAAAGTCATATCAAACTTTTTCGCATCAATCTCGGACATGGAATAGAGCAGGATAAAAAAAACCAGCAGCAGCATGGATAAATCAGCAAAGGTGGTTATCCAATCGTTGGAATCGTCCTCGTCCTCTTCATCCTCTACTAATAGTGAACCTTTCAGGAGTTCATCATCCATGGTCTAATCTCCTGATCTGTCCTTAGGGGCCTGAAAAGAAGAAAGCTTCTCGTAGACCAGACGGGGGTTGTTATTCTCAAGGATAGACTTGGCGCCTTCAAAAATAATCTCAAGATGCAGTTGTTCCTGTAGAGTTCTGGCCTTGAGTTTTGCACCGATAGGGATAAAAAGCAGGGTCGCCAGCAGTGAACCATAAAAAGTGGTCAGAATAGCAACTGCCATGGCCGGGCCGATGGATGCAGGGTCCTGAAGGTTGGACAACATCTGGACCAGACCGATCAGAGTACCAAGCATACCGAAAGCCGGAGCCAGACCCGCTAGCCGTTTATATACGTCCTGCGCAATTTTGTGGCGCCTTTTCATGGCAGAAATTTCGATCTGCAAGGTGGCGCGGATGAGTTCGGGATCAGCATTATCAGCTATCAACTGGCAGGATTTGCGCAAAACTACATTCTCAGTCTGCACATTTTCAAGAGCGATCAGCCCTTCGCGTCGGCTAATTTCAGCAACCTTGACCATGATATTCACAACTTCGTTTACTTTAACCTTTCTGGAAGAAAAAGCTTTGAACCCTGCAAGCATGGCCTGAAGAACTTCTTCAAAAGGAAACGCAACGCAAATGGAAGCCAAAGTTCCACCAATAACGATCATCATGCCGGGAACATTGACAAATACATCAACTGCCCCGCCGATGAAAATCGCACCAACAACTAGAGAAAGCCCTACCAGCATCCCGATTAAAGTGGAAAAATCCATAGAATCCCGTTCTCTTTTAAGTTACTAGTTAAGACGGACAACTGAGGAAAAGGTGCTGCTGACAGCTCCATCCGTACATTAAACCCGAAAATACGAGTAAAATAACCTATGACCTCCCCGGAATCTATACATACTATTAGCACCCATATACTAGAAAAGATAGATAATTTTCAAGCCTCTGCAACAGGGATAATTCTCGGCTCAGGTCTTGGGGAAGCAATCACCAAACTTGATTCGGCAATTGAAATACCATACGGGGAAATTCCCGGTTTTCCACAATCAACGGTTAAAGGTCATTCCGGCAGCCTGATCTATGGTTTTATCGAAGGAAAACCTGTACTTGTATTCAGCGGACGCTTCCATATCTACGAAGGATATACCGCCCAGCAGGCCGTGACCCCGGTTCGGGTCATGGGAGAAATGGGTATCAAAAGAATTTTCATTACCAACGCTGCGGGGGCTCTGAACCCACAATTCGACGCCGGAGACCTTATGCTGATCACCGACCAGATCAACTTCACCGGCCATTCCCCGCTAACAGGACCAAACAACGAGAACTGGGGACTGCGATTCCCAGACATGAGCAGAGTCTACTCAGAAGAATTGCGCAACATTGCCGTTGCAGCCGCCAAGGACAAAGGAATCCGCTTGGAACGCGGCGTCTATGTGCAGGTAACCGGGCCGAATCTGGAAACCCCGGCCGAAACCAGAATGTTCAAAAGGCTGGGCGCCGATGCTGTGGGCATGTCAACCGCAATTGAGGCCATAGCAGCCGTCCACATGGGAATATCTGTCATGGGCATCGCCTGTCTGACCAATAAAAATCTGCCCGACTGCATGGCCGAAACAACCCATGAGGCAGTAATCGAACAGGCTGCCAAGTCTTCTGCCGCCATGTCGGCACTTATTAGAGAAATTATTTCCCGGCTGAACTAGATTCATTCAGGCAGGGATGTCATTTTTCAGGCGTTATCTGCCTGCATCCCGATATAAACAAATAAGCCACGGAATCAAAAGGCTGTATAAACGGCCATTTTGCTCCGTGGCATTTTCATTGCAAGCGATTCTGCGTCAGCAAACTCCTGCAATATTGTTCATATTTAAAAACAGGGAACTTTCATGAAAGGCAGAAAAATAAGTTTGATTACAGCACTTGCCGCGCTTCTGGTCTTCAGTGCCTGCTCCGGTTTTCAAGACCGCACTCTGGACTATCTCGGAAAACGTCCTACAACCGGACCTTTTTTCGAAGAAGACAAAACGCCAATGGTGGAACTGAACTACGCGGCAGCGGATATAATTTCCAGTCAGCTCTCGGAACGTTTACCACTCGGGTCCCCGATTACTGTGACCATGTTCAGACTGCGCGGAAATGCTCTACAAACTGATTTCGCCAAAATCCTTACTGAACAAATGGCTTCACGTATTGCACAAAAAGGGTTTGCCGTTGTTGCCGATGATTCCCGCTTCCCCATGGCACCTGTTGCGGAAGACATTGCCCCGCCGGAAAAATGTGTGCTTGCCGGAGCCTATTCTGTCGGGAAAACAAGAATATTTATTACCGCAGCAGTGACCACAGTCTCTGACGGAGAAATTCTCGGTTCATGGGACTGGACAGTACCGCTAAATACAAAGACCCGGTCGTTGCTGCCTATTCAGGAAGATCCGTTCATTACGCCCATGGTCAATACATCCGGGCCTATTGAAAAAAGCGAACCGGCTAGAGCCACTCCACAATCGAACTACATCCCTGATGAATTCAACAACCAACCCGGTTTCGAGCAGGACATCATGAATTAGCTGATATTTTTTGCCACAAAATCCACGGGGAGTTTCCAGTCGCCTAGACCGGAAACTCCCCGTTTCTTTATATATAGTTGGTAGGAGGTAGATGAAGATTTAAATCAAGTCCTTGATTTTATTTTAAAGCGGAACAGGCTGGTCAAGAGCAGTCTTGGCCTTGAGCTGTCCGGTTCTGGTAAAGACGATTTTTTCAGCCGGAATATCCGCGCCGGAATTCTTAAGTGCCTTCATGATGATGCGGCTGAAATTGGAGCAGCAGGGAACTTCCATCTCAAGCACGGTGATGGACCGCAGCCCGCTGGTGGCAAAAATCTCAGTCAAGCGCTGCTCGTAAAGCGCCACGTCATCAAACTTAGGACAGCCCATCAGTACCTTCTTACCCGGCAGAAAGCGCTCGTGGTAACCGGGAACTGAAACAGCCACACAGTCAGCGGTCAGCAGCAGATCAGCACCCTTGAGGAACGGTGCGTCCGCAGGAACCAGCCTGATCTGGATAGGCCAGTGGGTCAACTGGGAAGGACCTGCTTCAGCATCGGTCGGAACATTAGCCTGCTGACAGGCAGAAGCTGCCGGAGCAAATGCTTCAATCTTGGAACCGGAGCAGCCACAGCCCCCGGAAACAGGCTTTGCACTGCCCAGATGCAGGCTCTTGGGATCAGGCATGTGGTTAGGTATGTTGCGGCCCTGCTCGCTCAGCAATTCTTTAACTGCGTCAGGATCAAAGTCGTCCGCCTCCACTTCAATAACCTTGAGCGCTCCGGTGGGACATTCACCCAGACAAGCTCCAAGGCCGTCACAGTATTTTTCAGCGACCAGTCTGGCCTTGCCGTCAATAATCTGCAATGCGCCTTCTTCACAGCCCGGTACACACTGGCCGCAACCGTCACAAAGCTCTTCGTCTATACTGATCATTTTACGTAATACTTTCATTTTATATCCTCCTGCGCCGTGCCATGTTGGCCTCCGGCGGCCCTGCGGGGCTTAGGATTTGATGCGCTATCGCGCTTTTTGTTGAATATGCCTTCGGCGACCCTGCCGGGGGCCTTAAACCCTTTTTTCAAAAAGGGTTTAAGAATCCCAAAAACTTTTAGTTGTTTAAGGCTAGTATCAATTCTTAAGTTGTGCCGTAGGGGGATTAAGCCCTGGGCGAAAATTTGTATTAAATCTTTAACTGCCACTCTGCCGGGTAAATATAAATTGAGAGGTTAAGTAAGAATCTTCCGGAACACAGAGCGAAGCTTATTAAAAAGTTTTGAGGGGATGGGGTCTGGGGAAGGGGAACTTTTCCCAAAAGTTCCCCTTCCCCAGCCGCCGGAGGCAACTAACCGAGAATTGCCTTGAGATCTTCTTCAGGAGTACTGATAGGCATAATGTTGAAATTTTCAACAAGGAAGTTCAGCACGTTGGGGGTTACGAATGCAGGCAAGGAGGGTCCGAGGCGGATATCCTTGATGCCGAGATGCAGCAGGGTCAGCAGGATGGACACGGCCTTCTGCTCATACCAGGACAGAATCATGGACAGGGGCAGGTCGTTAACGCCGCATTCGAATGCATTGGCGAGTGCGACTGCGATCTGAATTGCGGAATAAGCATCGTTACACTGTCCGATATCCAGCAGACGGGGGATGCCGCCGATATCACCGAGCTGCTTGTCAAAGAAACGGAACTTACCGCAAGCGAGGGTCAGGATTATAGTATCCTTCGGAGCCTGTTCTACGAAATCAGTGTAGTAGTTACGTCCGGGCTTGGCACCATCGCAACCGCCGACGAGGAAAAAGTGCTTGATGGCACCGGCTTTAACGCCTTCGATAACCTTGTCTGCTACGCCGAGTACGGAGTTGCGGGCGAAACCGCAGAGAACCTTGCCGTTATCAGTATCAGCTTCAAAACCGGGAAGTTCTTTGGCTTTTTCGATAACTGCGGAAAAATCACCGTTGGCAACGTGGGTAACTCCGGGCCAGCCAACGAGACCGGTGGTGAAGATATTGCCCTTGTAACTTTCAACAGGCTTCTGGATGCAGTTGGTGGTCATGAGGATAGCACCGGGGAAGGCTGCAAATTCCTTAGCCTGATTCTGCCATGCGGTTCCGTAGTGGCCGTAAAAGTGATCGAATTTTTTCAGCTCAGGGTAACCATGACAGGGCAGCATTTCACCGTGGGTGTAAATATTGATTCCTGTTCCTTCGGTCTGCTCAAGAAGCTGGCGAAGATCCTTAAGGTCGTGACCGGAAACGAGAATTGCTTTACCCGCTTTCGCACCGAGAGGTACTTCAGTAGGAACGGGATGCCCGTAAGCTCCGGTATTACCTGCATCAAGCAGTTCCATTGCTTTAAGGTTCATTTCACCACACTTCATGGCGAGACCGACCAGCTCTTCCATGCCGAGTTGCTGGGGAACAGCGGCAAGGCATTCGTGAATCTGGGCGTAAAGCTCATCGTCTTCCTGACCGAGGATAGCGGCATGGTCAACGTAAGCGGATACACCTTTCAGGCCGTATACAAGAATCTGCTTGAGGGAGCGCAGATCTTCATTATCATCAAAGGAGGTTACGGGGAATGCTTCGCCCTGTTTGCTAAGTTCAGCAGCAGTGCCGGCAACAGCTGTTACCGGACCACAATCAGCTTTTACCTTGGCTGCCAGTTCATCGCGTGCAGCTGCAACGTTTTTGATTACGGGAACGAATCTTTCGTCATCAAAGTTAACGTTGGTCAAGGTGGAGAACACGCCTTCAGCGGTCATGCGGTTAATTTCATTAGAAACCGCAATTCCTTCCTTGCGAGCAGCTGTTGCTACAGTTCCGAGCTCGATCAGAACCTGTACAAGAAGATCCTGAATAGCGGAAACTTCATTGGTTTTACCACAGACACCTTTCACGGTGCAGCCCTGACCCTTTGCGGTCTGTTCACACTGGTTGCAAAACATTTTTAACTCCTTTGAAGGTAATTGGTTTTCAACTTCTTCATTACCAAATATCGAAACAACTTTTTTGAGTATTTGATTCAGATCAAAACCCATAACTTTTTTCCCTTCCTGTTAAATTTGACCTGAAGACGGAACCGGCCCGCCTTCAGGATTGTTCTCTCATTCGTTGAGTCCAAACTATGAAAGAGAAGGGTAAAAGTATTTGATTCAGGTCAAAGGGTACTTTTTTTTATTTTATTCTTCCCAGTGAATGCAGTTGACCGGGCAAAGCTCCATGGCCGACTCAATGCACTCGTCATCAGCCCCTTCGGGATTGTGTACCAGCGCAAGGTCGCCGGGGCCCATGCTGAAAACATCAGGACATTCTTCAACACAAGCTTCACAGCCAACACATTCATCAACATCGACAACTACAGTACGAGTCATAACTTTCTCCTTATCTAGCTTCATGCGAGATACACTGCCATTACAATAACACACCATAATTAAGCCCGAAACTATTTTTCGTTTTTTTCGTATGCTCAATAAATAATAATTATTGCTAAATCATTGTAAAGTAAAACTGGCGGGTTAGCCGACAATCAGATTCGCGCCACTCCAAGGAAAAGTGCATGTAGAGAAATTACAACGGTCAGGAAAACTTTTCTGGAAATGTCCGGAGGGAGAAGAGGTAATTTGTAGCCGAGGCTGCCACCCTTGCAGCTGGGAATGCAATCCCCGCACAGAGTGCATGAAATTCCGGGACGTCCGGCTTTAATATTTTCAGGTTTCAACGCGCCATAGCGACAGGTGTTAGTACATTTCATACATTTGCAGCAGGTATTCGCAATCTTCAAACGCCACGGCGACAACTTACCCAGCAGGTTTGATACAATCCCCATCGGGCAAAAGGTTGAGCAATGGACCATCATGCCCATCTCGCGGGAGAAAACAAGCATAACCACAACACTGATCAAACCGAACTGGGCAGCGGCCCAGACCGCCACAACCGGAGAAATTCCTATCACACGCATTTTCCATGCAATCCCGGCAACGACAATCAGTAACAAAAGCCTCACCCAGACCAGCCTAGGATTGAAATCCTTTGCAGGCTTTTTGTTTCCACGGCGGCTGCAATAGTCATCCCACGCCCCGATATAGCACAGATAGCTACACCATGCAGGACCGACCAACAGAACAGAAACGGTAAAGAGAACAGGCATGAAGAAACCGGACCCGCGGTAAACAGGTCCGGCGACAATGAGTGCAGGTATAGGCAGATGAAGCTTTCCAGTCATAAGAAACTGGTCTAAACCGGTCAGTCCCAGAACCAACTGCCCGAAAAAGACTACTGAAAAGAAGGCCCAGATTCGAGACCGTATTTTTGGGGTCCCTTCAGGGGTGAACATTTTGCTGCCAACCCACGAACCGTAAAAAGCCAGCAAAAAGATTTCCGCCCTGCCCCAACCCGGAAAAAAACGGTCGGCAAGGAGTATGGGAAATGAAACCTTGGCCCTAGCTGTCTCAAGCAGCAGCGCGCTGAGCAAAAAAATGACTGATCTGTAGTTCGCATTTTCAGTACTGCGGTTATAACGTTCCCTGCCGGACGGGGAAAAGCAATAAGCTGCGGAAAAAACAGTGAGAGCGAAAAGCGCCCCAATGATAACAGCCAGCCTGACCCAATCCCCCCCGGTAAAAATACGCAGACTGATCAGCCCAGCGCCTTTGTCCAACCAAAGCAGTGCTCCGCAGCCAAGCAATACCCCGCAAACGTTCCCGGCCCAGCGTTCGCGGCTGAATGCCAACAAAGCAGAACCGAGCAGAAAAACACATAAACCGCTATCACCGCCGCGCAGCGCATGGGCTGCCAGCAGCAAAAATGAAAGGGCAACAAAACCGAGACCTGCCACCATACCTTCCCGAGTTAAAATTCAGCTGCTATCCAAGCAGAACCTTATCATGCCCGACACGTTCTATAATCCAACCGAACCGTTTTCCTTCTACATAATTTTCCATCCATATCTTCATACATCTGGAAATAAGGTCCAGCGCTTCTTCACTGGTGAAAACTCCGGGAAGTTCCGACGCTAGACGAGGGTGACGTCCAAGCCTGCCCCCCACAAGAAAACGCCATCCGCTCCGGGAGCATGAGATTACTTCAGTTGGGCAGACATTGGTGCAATAACCGCAAACTAAACATTTTTCACGGGTTATGACCACTTTCCCATCAACCATTTCCATAGCATCATCAGGGCAAGACTGAACACATTCTTCACATCCGATACAGCCTTCATGGTCGATGAGTGGAACACAGGCCCTAATCAAGCCGATATCGGCAATATGCGGACGCGAACAGCCATTAGGACAGGCCGCAGCACTGACTGAAACCATTTTGTGGCGGTTAATTTTTTCCCCGTAGCGCTGTTGCAAAAATTCAGGCCAGCCACTGTCATTAATGGCTTCTTCAATGCGTGCGGCGAAATCTTCTTCAACATACAGGGCAAAACGGCATCCGCCGTCTCCAGAGCCGCGACAGACATTAATTGCAGATATATTATCCATGATATTTCCTTTCTTCATTTAATCAGTTAGTTGAATATATAATATTAATACGAACTAACCCCTGACTTAAGTCATTTACCACTCATCATTAATTATAAAAGAATAATGTAATGAAAAAGACACACAATTTAGACAAAATAAGCCTATTTGCAGGGCTTGACAGTGACCAGCAGAGGAAAATTGAACAAATAATTATTCCCCGCGAATTGAAAAAAGGAGAACAGATTTTCACTGCGGGCAGTGATGCCACAGGTTTCTATTCCATCCAAACGGGTAAAGTTAAAGTTTACCGGGAATCGCTTTCCGGCAAGGAACAGATTATCCATATATTCGGATCAGGAGAAATTTTCGGAGAAGTTCCCGTATTTCAGGGAACCCGCTATCCCGCAAGCGCGGTTACCTTGAGCAAATCAACACTGCTCTATTTTCCGCGGGACCGTTTTGAAAAAGTAATCCGCGAAGACCCGGATCTGGCTATGGCGATGCTGGCACTTCTTTCCGGCAGACTGCGCCAGTTGGTCAATCAGGTTGCAGCGCTCAGCCTGAGTGAAGTCCCGGCACGACTGGCAAGTTACCTGCTTCTACTGAAATCAACCCAAAACTCCACTAAGCTGGAACTGGACCTGCCCAAAGGGCTGATCGCCTCATATCTGGGAACTATACAGGAGACCCTTTCACGCGTATTTAAGAAAATGAGTGAACAGGGTTTGATTAAGGTTGAGCGTAACACAATTGAGATTATAGACGAAGCGACACTGGAACTTATCGCCAGTGGCGAAGAGCAGCTTTAGTGCCAGAGTTATAAGCTCTTGCATTTATAAAGCTTGTTTAAATCAGTTCTGGCCTGCTTGACCAATGTAGCAATCTGCGGTTTGGAGTACTGACGATTGGCACCGACGGCTTCGCCTTTATGCAGCAGTTCATTTGTGATGAGGGATGAAAATAGATAAACAGTCAGGTCACGCAGATTGGGGTCTTCCTTAATGCGCTTGGTAAGGGCATGCCCGTCCATTCCCGGCATTTCAATATCAGATACGACAAGCTGAATAAATTCGGAAACAGGGAGCCCGGTCTTGTCAACTTTCTGAGATATCTCTTCAAGGGCTTTCCAGATTTCAAGGCCGTTGGGATACGCTTCCACTTCAAAGCCGCCCCTTTCAAGCGACAATTTTACCAGATTGCGCATGGACCGGGAATCATCTGCGCAAAGAGCCTGATAGACACAATCCACAACCTCCTCCACTTCATCCACAGCAGCCTTATCCCGCGCCGGGTTCAAGTCTTCCATGGCCTGTTCAAGGTCAAGAACCTGCAATATCCGGTCAGGGTTGGTCAGTTTCACTGTTCCGATAATGGTTCCTTCAGCATATTTGGCCATGTTTCCCTGCAAAGACTCAAGTTCCTGCCAGCTTACACGATGAATGCGGTTGACCCCGGAAACCAGAAATGCGCTGACAACTTCATTGAATTCAGTGACCAATACCATGCGGCGGTCTTTTGAGACAGGTTCCATCCGCAGCCAACCACTTAGATCAATAAGCGGAATAACAGTCCCCATGAATTCAAACATACCCATCACCAGCGGATTCTGCGGGTCAATTCCAGCTACCCCCTGAGCCCCTGGCCCTCTCTGCTTACGTCCGGAAAATTTTTTCAGGTCTGCCTCGCGGACAATCTTTTTTACTTTCGCAACATTAAGCCCGAAAGACCAACGTTTATATTTATCACCATCACCTTCATCAAGGTAAAGTTCCAAAAGTTCAACTTCGTTGGTGCCGGACTCAAGCAGAATTCTGTTCCCCGTCATTACTGGCTTTCCCCTAAATTCACTTTAAAATCTTATTTTTTTTACTTACATTAACAGTTACAACACCGATGCATTCCAGTCCAGCCCTCTCATCCCAAATCACCAGATTGCAACATAGTTAACCATTTATTTTCTTTTTTAGCTCGTTTAATATTTTATCAAACACCTGATCCCATTCATCAGGATGCTTCTGGCGGAAAAGAGTCATACTTGGATACCATGGAGAATCGATACGCTTACGCATCCAGCGCCAATCCGAATTATAGGGGATTGCCACCCAGACGGGAATATTTAAGGCGCCGGCAAGGTGAGCAACCGAAGTATCCACTGTAATGATCAAATCAAGCTGACTCATTATTTTAGCTGTATCAGCAAAATCATCACAACCACCGCCTAGCTCACGGACCAGAAAACCGCAGCCGGACTGTTCAAGTTGCGCAGCTTCCGGACCTTTTTGCAAGGAGTAAAGAGTCACACCGGGAAGACTGGACAATGGAAGAAAATTTTCAATACGAACCGATCTGTTGTGATTATTCTTATGTGTCGATTTTCCTGCCCATGCAATTCCAACCTTGCATCTCGTTCCCTGCGGAACATGCACTGGAAATCCTGCATTCCCGGGCGGCTTAATATAAGGACATTGGCGGGGGATGCTGTCTATATCGTGCTTGAAAATTCGCGGCAGACTTAGCAACGGGGCTTGAACATCAAAATCCGGGATTCTATCTCCGCCCGCAATAACTTTATGAACCCCGTCCATACCTTCCAACAGGGAAAGCAATTCCGGCTGGCATTCAAAAATAACCTTTCCTCCGGCTTCGGCCACAAGAGGCAGGTAACGGCAAAAATTTAGAGTATCCCCGAACCCCTGCTCGGAATAAACAAAAATGGTTTTGCCTTCAAGGGCAGAACCGTCCCACAAGGGCTGCCGGAAATGCCGGACAGTAATCTCTCCACGTTTCCAGCGGTATTCATAGAGCTTAAAACCATTTACGAAATCAGCTTTAGCAAGCAGCGCAAGGGACTTGTCCCAGCTCACTCGCTCATCACCGGGTCTGAACTTAAGGCAGTAATTGAAAAAACGAATAGACTCATCAAGCTTGCCCATATCCTGCAAAACCAATCCTAGATTGTAATAGGCATCAATAAATTTACGGTCGAGTTCAATGGCCCGGCGATGACAGGCAACTGCTTCTTTAAGTCTACCCTGCCTACGCAGTACATTGCCGAGGTTGCTGTAACAACCGGGACTGTCAGGCTTTACAGCGATGGCCCGCCGGTAACAGACTTCAGAAGCTTTCAGTTTCTCCTGCGCACGCAAAGCCACTCCGAGATTGGTCAGCAAGACCGGATCATCGGGGAGAAAACTCAAGGCCATTGCATAATGAGTGATCGCCTCTTCATATTTTTTTGCCGCATGAGCTTTAATCGCTGCAAGAAAAATTTCCTTTACCTTTGGTGGTACTGTATCAATCCAGTTCGGCTCTTGTCTCTCAGGTTTTGTGGTGGCTGTCTTGCTGCTCATCGTTCCCTCATGGCATATGACATGGATCCCATAAACGGCTCAAGGATATACTCCATAACCGAGCGGGTTCCGATATGGATTCCGGCAATCACGCGGATTCCAGGGAAAAGTTGATAATAATTTCCATCATGCTCAAAATAATCTTTACCGGTTTCAATTCGCACCCGGTAAAAAGTCACTCCCCGGTCAGTTGAATCCGCATCCGGGCTGATATTGATAACTTTGCCGTCAATATTACCGAAGCGGGCAGCATCTCTGGAAGCCAGCTTGACTACCGCTTTCTGTCCGTCTTTTACATATCCGATGTCGCTGATGGGCAGACGCGCTTCAATAACCAGTTTATCACCTGCTGGAACAATATCCATAATGGTCAGACCGGGCCTGACAACCTCGCCGATGCTGACCACATAAAGTGTTTTAATAACGCCATCTACGGGTGAGCGGATGACAGTGCGGTTCAGGTTGTCCGCAAACTTGCGTTGACGCTGGGAAAGTTCATCAAATTCCCTGCGGTCTTCCTGCAATTCCTCACGAACAGATGCCAGATACGAATTTTTTATTTCTCCAATATCGGCTTTGGCCTGTGCCAGCGCGGACTGGGCTTTACCAAGCTTGGCGGAATCTTCTTCAATCACACTCATAAGCTTAGACTCTTCCTTGAGAAAACCAAGATGCTTATAGCGTGAAGTCAAACCGTCCTCCAACAGACTGGCACTTATTTTAATCTGCTCCCGCAGAAGCTTGAGGCTGTTTCGCGAATTTCGCTGCCGCGATGTGATCTGTTTGATATCCTGTTCACGCTGCTTAATTTTTTCCTGTTCGGAGAGTAGATCACTCTTTAGCCGTGCCCTGCGTGTCTGGAAAAGTTTCAGGGACCGCTCAATCAGAATTGGAAATTTTTCATAAATATCTTTTGGATATTCCGGTGCATCCAGTTCCTTGTCCTCTGCCTCAAGACGGGCAATGTTAACCCGTAAAGAAGTCACCCGGACCTCCAACTCTTCCACTGTAGAATCACTGGCTGTCGCCTCAAGAACGATCAGCTCCTGCCCCTTGGTGACTTTCTCACCTTCACGGACATTGATCTTCCTTATGATGCCCCCTTCAAGGTGCTGCACCGGTTTTACCCTTGAGCTGGGTATAACTTCGCCTTCAGCCTGACTGACAATATCCAACTGAAAAAAACAGGCCCACCCGAAGAACCCCAGACACATGGCTATGCATAGGAAAAGAAAAAAATGACTTGCCGCTTTGACCTGACCGGAAAATTCAGTATTTATATTGCTCACCGGACAGCTCCTTCCCGGGATGGCTCTTTTTCACTATCCTGAACGCCCTTTTTAGGGAAAAGGACATGGGGTTTAGGCTTTTGGCTGAGATCAATAATTACATCTGCCCGTTGCATCAAACGCATATCCTGCGAAACTATGATCATTGTCTTTTGGGCCTTGGCCATACTATGGATGATCATATCCATGACCCGCAACCCTTCGATATCGAAGCCCTCGGACGGTTCATCGAAAATCGCAACCGCCCCCTGCACGGATAGCGCACGGGCAAGGGCTAGTCTGCGCCGGATACCAACTGCGAGCTCGGCGCCACCGTTTTTCACCTGTGTTTCCAAGCCATCCACACTGGTATCCAGATATTTTTTAAGACCGGAAATTTCTACAACACGTTGCAGCCGCTCACTTTCCATATTTGGATTATTGAGGCAGATATTTTCCCTGATAGTTGCATTCAAAAATGTCGGCTCCTGCGGCAGATACATGACCTGCCTGCGCCACCATGGAGCAGAAAGCTGGCGTAGATCAACTCCACCGACCAGAATCTGCCCGCGTCCGGGATCAAGAAGCCCCATAAACAGACGGACAAGAGAGGTCTTACCGGCCCCGTTATGTCCGGTGATAATAACTATGTCACCCGGCTCAATACGTACATCAAGACCTTCAAAAAGAGGTCCTGTAGATCCGGGGTAGGCGAAACCGAGATCTTTTATTTCAAGTACTCCGCGGTAGCCTTTCAGTTCTGTTCCTGTATCCGACTCAAGTGGCTGCCGAACAAACTCCTGCAGGGAATGCATCATCTGTCCGGCCTGCGAGATCATTGCCCGAGACTTCATGAAAGAGGCGGAAACCGCAAGAGCCTTCCCCGAAAGAATTGACGCGCCGATCAAGCCACCGGTTGTCATGGACCCAGCCACAACTTCACGTGCCCCGACAGCATAAATCAACACACGCAATATCATTGCAAGACTTTGCAACACAGCCTGACTGCGAGTTCCGCTCTGGACCATGTCGCGCTTAATCTGCTGCAATTTATCCATCTGAGTCTTAAACATGCCGTTCAGCAAAGCACGCCCGCCGAATGCCCGCACAGTGTCAGCACCACTGATGGCGTTGGCAAGATTGCCCCGATGGATCACTGACTCATTACGCAGAATGTCATTCATGCGTCTGCCAAGCCGCATATTCTGCCAGCCGGCTAGCAGAGTGCAGGCAATAGCTGCAATGGTAATCAGGGCTAACACGGGACTGAGAAAAAACGTTGCACCAACAAAAAGGATAAAAAACGGCATATCAAGCACGGAGCAGATAACAGAAGCATCATATCCGGACTGAACAACTTGAATACCGCCCATTAGTTCATGGATACGTGCTGCCGGGATACGGCCTAAAGTACCCATTTTAGCGCGGGATAGACAGCTGAGTACTGTATCAGCAAGCATTTTATCCGGCCCGATATTGATTGCCGAGGCAAGTTGCACCCGGACCAAAGTAAACGCATGGTGCATCGCTCCGGCGATAAACATCCCTACAGTCAATGTGATCAGGGTGCCATCAAACCCATACCCCACGTAACGGTTAAGAACCTGAATTACAAAGATAGGAGAAGCCAGGGAAAGGATATTGATAAATAAGGAGGAGAGGCAAACTTCAAAAGCAAGAAAAGGGTGCAATGACAATCTTCGCATCAACTCTCTCATACTAATTGTCCTCTATACTTATCAAAATAAAATTTACCTGAAAAAAAAATTCCATGAGCATACACACATGGAATTTTCAATGAACTTTCAACTGACATGTAGAGTTTATTTGAAAACGTCAATATTCATCATGCCCATTTCATAAAGGAGTCTGTAGGCATAAGTGATGTTATCAATATCAGCGGTTACGCTGGCGCTGGTTGCTGTGGAGTAATCCCTTTCACCAACAAGAATATCGAGCAGTTCAACCTGTTCCCCGGTGGCCCTCTTCTTCTTGATCAACTCTAAAAATTCCGCGGTGATGTTGGCCTGAGTTCTGTAGAGTTCAGCATTCTTACGCAGAGTCATGAGTTCCAGCCATGCATTGCGGACCCTTTCCTCAACTTCGCGGCGAACATCAAGAGTAGCCTTACGAACTTCCCGGGCATTAGCTTTAGCGGCCTGCATGCCCTGATACTCGTAAAGGCCGCTGAAGCCTGAATAACTGAGTTGTAAAGTCGCCTTGTTCTCAGTTCTCACACCATCAGCACCCTGATCCTGCTCTCTTCTCTTGCCCTCAAGCACGAACTCGAATTTTGGAAACAGGGAAGCTTCCTGAACACCGACATCATGATTCAGCCTTTCCTGAGTAAACTTGAGTTGCAGCAGCACCGGGTTCTGGGACTGAGCCTGAGTTATAGCATCATCAAGTGATGCGGGCATGTAGACGGCAGGCATGGAGACCGGAACCATCTTATCAATTTCTTCCAGCGTCACCGGAAAACCGTACACAGCCTTAAAGCGGTTACGGGCGGTCTGCAATGCACGTTCAACTGTCACTCTGTAGGAAGTAGCTCCGGCAAGCTGCGCCTTTATCTGAAGTTCCTTATAGGAGAGTCCGGCCCCCCTTTTAACAAGGGTTTCTTCCATTCCGGAAAGTCGCTTCATGCTCTCTTCGGACTGGACAGCATACCTTAATGTTTCTCTAGCCCGTATAAGGTTCAGGTATGCTTCAACACCCAGAATAAGAAGCTGTTGTCTGGTCTGCTCAAGCACAGCCTTGTATTCGTTTAAAAGAGCTTTATTACTGTCTATATTACTGTTCACTCCGCCGAAGTCATAGAGCATCTGGGTTGCCTTGATGCGCTCTTCGTTACGTCCTTTTGCTGAACCGCCGCCAGGTTTATCAATTTCCTCACGGCCGCCCTCCACAGAGACATCAAAGGATGGAGTCCATCCAGACCAACTCTGGGAAACAAGGTGCTCTGCCGATTCCACACGGGCTTCAGCTGCTTTAATTCGGTCATGAGTAGACAAAAGATCCTGCAGGATATTTCTAAGATATGGGGCCCCGTCAACCTGTTCCGGATTAATGGGGGTCATTTCAGGCTGAGCATAAGCAAAACTGATGCTCCCAAGCATAAACATTACGGATAGCCCGAGAATCAAAAACTTTACTTTCATCACAAATGGACCTCCAAAAGCATATATAAAACAGATTCTTATCAAGATATTAATGTAATTTATTTTTTATACCTTAGTTATATATATAAATTCTATTGAAAAATCCAGACGATTCCTACATATATAATAGTATTTAGTTATACTTATTAATATCATAACCAAACTTTAACACTTAGGCAAAATAATGCTGGATATTCTAAAAAAGATTACTGGTGCAGATTCATTCTTCCTAATTCTAACCGGATTAACTGCGTCTTTCCTGATAGCAGCACTATATATCTTCCAGCCGCCAATTCTTCAATTTGTAGACTATAAAATCTACGACCAGTACATGCGCTCCAGCCCTGCAGGGCAAAAAACAGGCATTCCGGTAATCGTTGATATTGACGATGAAAGCCTTACCGAACTTGGGCAGTGGCCTTGGCCGCGCTATCGGATGGCGCTGCTGCTGGCCAAAATCCAACAGGCCGGGGCGCTCTCAACCGGGCTTGATATTCTTATAGGTGAGCCGGACCGAACCTCCCCGGGAACAATCAGAGAAAGCCTGCGTCAGGAGCTGGGCGTAACTGTTGATTTTAAGGGACTTCCCAAGGGCTTGATGGACAATGACAGGGTTCTGGCAGATATATTGCGTCAGGGCCGCTATGTACTGGGATTCTATTTTGATTTCATGAAGAAGGAAAAGGACCGGTCAGTTAAGGAGCTGCCCTGTTTCGCTAAACCGGTTTCCGTCGCTCAGATCAAGACCAAAGAAGCTCCGGAATTAAAGGATCTTACCCTCAATGCTCTGGACGCTATCTGTCCGCTTCCGGTGCTTGCGAAGGCTTCCCCACTGTGCGGATTTTATAACACCATTACCGACTATGACGGCGTGGTCCGCCGTGTTCCGCTGATTATATCTTACAATGGCAAGCAGTACCCCAGTCTTGCACTTGCCACGCTTATGAAGGCCATCGGCCGCAAGAGCATTCTCGTCAAAACCAGCTCCATCGGCATTGAATCCATCAGACTGGGCAAGACCACTATCCCGGTGGATGCCAAGGGACAGATGATGATCCGCTACCGGGGCGGCATGGCTGAATTTCCCTACTACAGTGCCAAAGATATCCTGAGTGGCAAAGTCGGCGAGAAGGAGCTGAAAGGTAAAATAATCTTCATGGGCACCTCAGCCGCGGGGCTTCGAGATCTCAGGGTAACTCCCTTTGTCTCGGACTATCCCGGCGTTGAAGTTCACGCTACAATCGTTGACAATATTCTGACCAAAGATTTCATCCTCAATCCGGACTGGGTTCCGGGCCTTGAACTGCTGCTGGTGCTGCTGGCCGGCATTCTTTCCATGATTCTGCTCACATGGTCCCGTTCATTGTGGATGATCATACCCATCGCAGCCATGGGTGCGGCAATTGTCTACGGCTCACTTTATATTTTCAGGGAATACGATGCGTACCTGACCCCTATGTATTCGCTCATCGTGCTGGGCCTGAACTTCACCCTGCTGACGTTGATTAAATTCTGGCGCGAAGAAGGTCAGAAAAAATTCCTGCAAGCAACATTCTCATCCTACCTAGCCCCGGAACTTATCGACGAAATGTTCAGCAACCGCGAGATGCCGGAGCTGGGTGGTGAAGCAAGGCAGATTACCGCATATTTCACCGATATCCAGAGCTTTTCCACCTTCTCGGAAAAGCTGACCGCGCCGCAGCTTGTTGAGCTGCTTAATGAATACCTTTCGGTAATGACCGACATCCTTATTGAAGAAAAAGGAACTCTTGATAAATATGAAGGTGACGCGATCATCGCCTTTTTCGGCGCACCAATGGATGTGCCGGACCACGCGCTGCGCGCCTGCCGTGTAGCAGTTAAAATGCAGCAGGCCGGATTGGAACTGCGTGACAAGTGGGCCAAGGATGTGCAACTCCCTGATGAACCGGACCGCAACACCAAGAACTTCCCTGAAGAGCAATGGGCGAAGGGCGAAAAATGGCCCAAGGTCGTACACAACATGCGCACCAGAATCGGGGTAAACTCCGGTGAAATCGTGGTTGGCAACATGGGTTCGTCCATGCGCATGAACTACACCATGATGGGTGACGCCGTTAACCTCGCCGCCCGTCTGGAAGAAGGCGCAAAGCAGTTCGGTATCTTCAATGCTGTTTCGCATTTCACACTGGAACAGGAAGTGGAAGTAGACGGTGAAACCAGCAAGGTAATTGAGCTGGTAGAAGCGAGACTTATCGATAACATTCAGGTTGTCGGTAAAAACGAACCCGTGCGAATCTACGAACTGGTAGCCATGAAAGGCGGGCTGACCGAGAGCGAAGAAATCCTCTTCGACCTTTTCGCCAAAGCCCGCGAAGAATACGTCACCCAGAACTGGGACAAGGCTATTGAAATCTACACAGAAGCCAATAAATACGAACGCTACGACGACACCAAGCACACCCCCTGTGAGGTCTTCATCAAGCGCGCCGAAGAACACAAGATCAATCCGCCCGTCCCCGAAGGCGAAGTTTGGGATGGGGTTTATCGGATGACTAAAAAGTAGGGGGGATCTCTTTTAACTGTGATTCAACATAGTCGGACAATCCTAATAATTCAGGGTTATCCGGGTATTTTTTGCACATATTTCTGAATTCAGAGAGATATTGATTAGCTGATTTATGATCTTTTGCATTGACAGAAACAAGAACAATTGTAGCAATTCCTTTGATATATGGTATTTCAATCTCAGGGGTAGGATGAGTAGAAGATAAAGCTTTAAGGTCCGCGTATAGCTCCTGCAACCTAGCCTGACCATTCTCAAGCCGAGAGTAATATACCATCAAATTAAATGCTGCCATGGCATGATGCAAAACAATCTCAGGCGTGGAGGCTGAGGATGAAGACAAATCTCTCATATCAGCATAAAACTCTTCTGCACGATCAAATTTTCTCTCCTCTCCATAGTCATTAATTAAATTAAATGCGGCCTTCGCATATTGCCATGCTATCTCAGGAGTTGAGACAGAAGAATAAGCCAATACTTTCAGATCTGCGTAAATATTTTCCATCCTATCAATGTCGTTATTTTTTTCATACAAGATAATTAAATTAAATGACGCCATTGCATATCCCAAACCCATCAGGGAAGTGCTTTCCGCGGAGGATGATAACATTTTCAGGTCAGCATAAAGATCTTCTGCCCTGTCAAAATAATTGGCCTTTCCATAGTAGATAATCAGATTCACCGCAGCCTTGGTGTAACGAGAAACGATCTCTGGCGTTGCCTCAGCAGAAAGAGATAGCCTTTTTAGGATAAAATATAACTCCTGTGCCCTTTCAAATTTTCTTGCTCGCCCATAATTATGAATTAAATTAAATAATGCCTTTGCGTATTCCAACACCATCTCCGGCATGTTCTGCGATAAAGCCATAAAAGGTTCAAGATCAGCGTAAAGATCTTCCGCCCTAACAAAATTTTCAGCAGCTCCATAAAAATTAATCAAATTAACCGTAGCTTTGGCATATTCTATATCTAGCAGCGGAGTGGAAAACGAAAGGTGCAAAATCCCCTTAAGCTTACTATAAAGATCTTCCACTTTATCAAAATTACCTTCTTCTCCATATGAAAACGACAAATTAACTGCCAGTTTCGCCCAAAGGAAAGCACTGATTGGATGGATTTCTTCCGGCTGCACAACCAAAATATCATATCCAACATGATCTAAATAGTCCTGTCTACACCTATCCAAGAAAGCAGCAGTAGCAAATGATGCGTTATCCCAAGCTGCATTCAGTATATCCTTACGATACCTGTTTACCCCCGTATCAACATCATCCTTCAAAAAATCAAGAACAAACAATTCCCCCACAAGATCAGGCTCCCAAGGCGGGATTACTTGTATTTTCTGAGAGGTTTCAGGATCTTCAACCACCATGCAATTCAAAGCTTTGAATCTATTTTTAGCATGTATCAGTTCCTGAAACGGGGTAACGCATTCGGGCAAAGTAAAATTATCCTCAGTAGAAATTCCTCCAGTCATGGTTGCCAACGCAAGTAGAGCCAAATCCTTTTCGGTCACCCCGCAAGGCTCCATCATGTCTTCAATTTCACGCCTGATTACATCCTGAAGCAGGGATTCTCTGTTAAAATGACGATCCCCCTCCCCTTTGGCAACGGCACTACCAAGATAAGCGGCAAATAAAGGACGCATATCAGCGTCAATACTTTCAAGCCTCTTCAATAATTCATCCCAAGAGGCAGGGATTGCTTGATTTTCCTTTTCAAAGAAAAATTCAAATATTGATTTCGCAATTGCCGGGTCCGGCTGTTTCAGCAGGTAAGGCTGTTTGAAGCGAGAATCTCTGGTATGCCTGTGCTCGGAAAGGGAATTTAGCTGGTGGTCTGAACTATCCCGGTCCAGAATTAACAGCCTGATCTTACATTCATGTTTAGTTTCGCGATTTGTCAGACATTTAATTATGCTTTGAAGCTTATCCCGCTCTTTGGAGGTATAATCTACAACCAATAAAGTCGGCTGGCAGGGTTGCCATTTTTTAAAATTGAAATCGAAATCATCAAGAACACCAGAACGGAAACCAACGCCATGCTGGAGGCAAAATTCAAGACCGAGTCTGCTTTTACCTACCCCGCCGGGTCCGATTAGGGCTTGCCAACTGAACATGCGCTTGCTGTTCAGAAAAGATTCGAGAAAATCAATCTCCTTTTCCCTTCCGGCAAAAGGAATGTATTGGGAGCGATAAACGAACTTATTAATCTCAGTGCCGGTTGTATTGGGATTAACAAACTCCGGCTGTTCACTGAGCTGATCTTTTAATGCCTCAAGTTCACTACCAATATCATGAAGCCTGTCCAGTTCTTCCAAATGTGCCTGAATATCAAGAGAAAGCGATTCACGATGCTCAATATTTCCTGATGCCCTGTCTATGTTTCCTTTTAACAGCTCTTTCAGACCTTCTTGCGCTGCAATCTGCTGATTGGTCATCTTGCGCAGGTCTTCAAGCTTCTCCAAAACAGCTTTCACCCGTTCTGACTTCTTGAGAAAGCTTATAAATTGGTTTTGGACCGTGTCTTTAAGGGCCGTTCCGCCATATTTCCCGACATTCACAACAAGCATGGAAACAATCTTGACTGCAAGCTTGACCTTCCAACCGGAAAACCCTTCATCTTCCAGCCAATCGATCACATACTTGGACAAATCAACATCAGAAAGCCACTTAACCAAATCATCAGACTCAGCGAGTGACTGGAGCTGCGCTTCAATTTTATCAGGATTATTATCAGGCATAGGTATTCAATATTCGAACACAATTTTCTTTGCAAGTAGCACTATTAAAAACAAACTCCCCCCGCCGCAAAACGACAGGGGGAGCTTTCATTCATATTATCCGCACCACACTGAATAACCCAGCGCGAAGCGCAAATAAAAGTTTTTAGGATTCTTAAACCCTTTTGCCACAAATCCGCAGGAAAGCGGATTTGCCCGGTGCCTCAAAGCACCGCCCCGAAGGGGTAAGCCCCAGGAAGGGGCGTAATAAAAAGGGTTTAAGCCGCCGGAGGCAAACTCTTTCCATCAAAACGCGTAGCGCATCAACTAATTACTGACTACCGCACCCGAAAAACACGCGCCCCTTCGGAACTGTCTTCTACGTTGAAGCCAAGTTCAAGCAGCTTGTCGCGCAGGGCGTCGGCGGTGCTGAAATCCTTTTTGACGCGGGCAAGCTCGCGCTGCTCAAGGAGATCCTGTGCTTCTTCTGGCAGGGACACGAAAGGTACGGGCATGGCTTCGTGGTCTAGAATGCCCAGTATTTCATCAACTTCGAGCAGCTGGTCGAGGCAGAACTTTGCTTCCTTGGCAGAGAGTCTGCCGCCGCCGAGCAGTGAATTGATGCTCTTGGTGAAGCTGAACAGGATCGGCCAGAAGCGGTGCAGCATGAGGTTGTCGTTCAGGGCCTGCGAAAGACCGGACTTGAGGGTGAAGACCTCCTGATCAATATCTTCGGACACTTCACCGGAATTTCCGGCATGGACGCTTAAGCCTGCGGCGAGATCCTGCAATTTCTGCTGGTTCTTAACCCACATGGAAATGGACTGATCGCTGCAAACCAGCGGCTTCTTGTAAGAAGATGACAGCATCCACAGACGCACGGCAATTGGCTGGCCGGACTGCTCGATGAGTTCATCAACGCAGGGCAAAACCGGACCGCCGGGCAGTACCGGCTGGGCAACCATCCATGCCTGAGGAGATACCCCGGCCCCGGCCCAGATCGCGCGCAGGTTTTCCAGATGCGGAAAACGGTGGATTTCACCGGCCAATACGAGGCTGACACCGGGCAGACCTTCAAGGGCAGTCACCGCCTGCTGCATGAACCAGCTGGGACGCACGTTGCCCCACTCGGTTTCGATGATGTCTCCGAGCTTGAGGTCCTGCAAAGTCGCACGCTTGAGCAGGGTGAAATCACGCGGATTCTCTTTAACGTAATCATCCATATCCACGGTCTTGCCGAGACTTACCTTGTCGATATCCATGTTGGACATCTGGCCGTAGCCCTTGTCTCGTGAGATGTCGAAATATACGGACCGCAGCTTTTCATAAGCCAGTCCATGAGCAAGCAGAGCGCGACAAAGCTCAACCGTGCGGTCTACGGATTCCGAAGCCCGCTCAAAACGCATGGATTCACGCACACCCAGCAGATGCGCTGCTTTGCGTATGGCAGTTGCGATCTCACCGGAGAAGACTTCACGGTTCACGCCCCGCTCACGGGATGCCGCAAGGGTCTGGTCTTCAAGATCAGCCAAGCCGACCAGCGCGGAAACCTTTGCGCCCTCACGATCAAGATGACGGGCCAGCACATCCAGCAGCACTATGCGCCGGAACACTTCAGGATCATAGGGATTGTCAAAAGACGGTCCCATGGTGAAAAGTCCGGTCTCCGCTTCGGAGATGGAAAGTACCCGGTCCTCGCCGCTGCTGTGGTCGAAAATCTTAGGTCCTTTGAGCACCTGCGGACGAAAAAGCGGTGTTGAAAGATAGCGTTCACCGCCATCAGGGAAAATTGTAACCACCAGACCTTCTTCAAGCTCGGAAGCAATGGCAGCGGCCCCGGCCATGGCAGCACCGGAACTCATGCCTACAAATACCCCTTCCTCTTTGGCTAGGCGGCGGCAGGCTTCAAAAGCATCATTATCCTGCACCCGGATAATGCGGTCCAGCTTCTGTTTGTCGTAGATGCCGGGAGGATAGGATTCCTGCATATTTTTCAGGCCCTGAATTTTATGACCCGGTTCAGGTTCCACGGCTATCATCTGAATATCCTTATTCAGTTCCTTAAGCCGCTTGGTAATGCCCATAACTGTTCCGGTAGTGCCCAGACAGGCGACTACGTGAGTGACTTTACCCTCTGTCTGGTCCCATATTTCCTGTCCGGTTCCTTCATAATGGGCATCAATGGACGCTTCATTATTATACTGATCCATCAGCAGATATTTTTCCGGTTCCTCGCGGTAGAAACGGTAGGCCAGTTCAATGGCTCCGTCCGTGGCAAGGTGGCCGGGAGTGAGCAGAATCTCCGCACCGTAAGCACGCATGATCATCTTACGCTCTTCTGATGCAGTCTCGGGCATGATCAACATCAGCTTGTAACCGCGTACCGCACAGGCCATAGCCAGTCCGATCCCGGTATTACCGGAAGTAGCCTCGATTATGATTTTATCCGGGGTAAGCTCCCCGCTGTGCTCAGCTTTGCGGATCATCGCCCCGGCAGCGCGGTCCTTGATGGACCCCCCGGGGTTCATGGCTTCCAGCTTAGCCAGAATCTTGACATTTTTATTGGGATTGAGAACCCGCATTTCAACAAGAGGGGTTCCGCCAACGAGTTCAAGAATATTACGAGCAAACATTTTATATAATCCTTTCAAGTGATTATCGATAAGAAAATGAAAACAGACCGCGTCCTTTTTATATCTGGCAATCATTTTGCAGTATAGGGGCAGATATCATCAGTCTGGTTGGAAATCCGGGACAAGGAATGAACCCGGCACAGCTACAGCTAATAAAAACAGTCTGCCAAGGACGGAACAAATGTCAGCCTATCCTTTTCTTAAAGACAACATCGAAGCTCTTGAAACATACAACCCGCCCTTTTATGCATGGCTCAGCAGTCAGAATATTGACGAAGAGAAACTGAAAGAGTCTCTTTTCACTAATAAATGGGACATTCTCGATTGGAAAATGGAAAACGGCATCGGATTGTTTGAAACTGTCCCGCCCAATGCCATTTATAAAAGCTGGGTCGCCACGGAAAAGCCGGACACCAGCGCTACATTTATTGTCGGCTGCAACGTAGGCTATGGTGTTAACCAAGTACTGATGAACACTCCGGACAGCCATAAAGTCATCGTTTACGATCCTAATCCGGAAATGATTCTCGCCTGTCTGGGACAAACCGATTACCGTCCTTTCATAAAGGCCGGAAAACTCCATTTCAGTCCAATTGATGAAAACAGTCTGATGACTATCATTAAAGACTTAGACCTTCAATTCGTATACGGCAAAATTTATTTGCGCCAGGACATGGCCAGCCAGCAGCTCGGACCGGAATACGCACGCTGGTCAACTGTTATCCGCAAGAAACTGGAATCATTCTCGGCGGAAATGACCACCCTGCGGCTCAAGCAGGATGTCATGGTCGGCAACGAACTGGATAACTTTTCACGCATTCTGAAAGACGGAAGCATCACCCCGCTCAAGGGAGCTGGACGCGGCATGGGAGCAGTCATTCTGGGTGCTGGTCCTTCTTTGGCTGAGTTCGGCCCAGAGCTGGCCAAAAACCCCGGTCAGGCGATTTTCACAACATCCCTGCAGGGTCTTCCAGCTGTGCAGAAAACAGGCATCAAGCCCCATTTCTGCATCGGTATCGACTACAACGCATCCATGGCCCGCGTTTACGAGCAGTTGGACATGGAATGGGCCAAGGACATCCCGCTCATCTACTCCTCCAAACTTGACCATGAAGTACTCGCCAAGTACCCCGGGCCGACCATTCCCATGTGGACTGTCGGTGGATTGGGAACTTTTGTACTCGGTAACCATGCAGACATTTTCGACGCCGGTAGTAACGTCAGTATCACACTGGCAAGATTCCTCGACTGGTGCGGGTTCAATCACATTCTCATGGTCGGTCAGGACTTCGCATGGAAGGGCCGCAACTCGCACTCCGCAGGTCACCAGAACTCAGGTGCCAACTACAACCCGAACATGCTGGTCGAACTGCAAAATGCGGATGGCGAAAAACTGACATCCACAGTGCAGTACATGACTTCAAAGAATGAAATGGAAGAGGATATCAAAAAACTACGTGCGCAGGTCTTCAACCTCTACGGCGGATGTGCCGTGATAGAAGGTGCGCAGAATGTCGGCATGCAGGAAGTCCATATGGAAGGTCTGCTCTCCGCTGTCCCCGGAAGCATGGATTATTTCAAGACCGCCATGAATATGACGTCCACTCCCCGACCTATGCCAACTTTCGAGCCGCGCAGCCCCAAGTGGACTTCATCCTTGAACCACGTAACCAAAAGGCTGGAAAAACTTTTCCGCAAACACGCCAAGAATCAGGATGAAATACATAAAACCCTGCATGAGGTATATTTCTTCATCAGGCAGGACCTGCTCTACATGCCTTACCTCTATAACGAAATTCTCGATATGGCAGGACTGGCACGGGCGCAATATGGCTACGCCCCAAAAGACCTGCCCCGCTACAAGCGGATAATCAAAAAAATTCTGGCTAAAGTACGCCACATGGACCGGGCAATATGCATCAGCCCCAACCGCAAGGCAGCCTGAAAGGGTCAACCCGAAACAAAAAATCAGTAAAAATATTCATAATCAAACCACCCCCGCAGCACCTGCCCGCTGCGGGGGTGGTTTGGTTTTTGATTCCGCCTACAAAAACTCATACCCAAAATTTATAAAATCCTGCTCATACCGTCTATTCACCAACTCAATCAATTCCGGTGTATAATAATCCTTAATGTAATTTACTGAATCTGGACGTGACTTATTCTTATGCGGAGCTTCTACTTCTTCACCGATCATCGTAAAAAAATTTTTCATTTCTTCAGCGTAATTTTCCATATGAAGCATGGTAATGCCCTTGAGCATGCCTTCCGGGACAGTAAAAAATGAAGTTTGGGAAATAAAATGCTCATCAGCAAATTCATCGGAGCAATTGCATACAAACCGACAAAAATCATTAAAAGTAAAAGGGGTCACTACCTTCCCAAATGCACCATGAAATAAGAAGTCACTGCCACACCGTTCAATGTAGGCATATAGTGAGGCAAGCCTTTCATAAGGATTACGGACAACCGCAAATTTGTGATAATTGGCAAAAGAAGGATCAGTCACATCTACTCGGCAACGTAAATTCTGATATAAATCACTTTCAACTGCATACTTGGCATGTAATTTCTCTAACAGACTAACAGCACTGGAAGAACCGTTCTTCGCAATTTCGAAGAACATAATCTTCCTGCTTTCAATCAAAGAAACCTTCTTAGTCCGCGCTGGCAGTTTAAACAGTGATACAGACTTGCCATAATCAGAAGTCAAAACACGCAAAAGTTCTGCTAGATATAACTGGTCACCGTTCACATCCATAAGAAAAACGTCAGTACAGGGAGCAGAACCTATTTTTTGCAGCACAGCATCCAACGATGATTTGGATGTATCAGGAAACAAACTGACCGACCCCATCAACCCCAGGACAGGCAATTCCTTTTCCAAATCAGCAATACTTTCATGACTGTTGATGATCCCCAATGATTCTTCGGTAAGTCCAGTGGGTAAAACTGAAATAATTTGAACTTTATTAAAATCAACTAACCTCAACGACAGGTAAGTTTCAGCTAAATCGACTTCTTTCCAATAAGCCAGAACATTCAACACTCCACGTTCTTCCAAGCCCTCTGCAATCTCTTCATAATGCATGGAAGCAATGACAATTTGCTGCTTATCAATATCCTTAACATCAGCCACATTTATTATCGGTAAAGTGAACAGCTCACCTGAATGCATAAAGCTGTCTATGAAACCCTTGATACGGATATCCGGACGTTTCCACATCATATCCATAAATAAACGGCGTGCAGCCAACCCTGCTCCATATATAAAAAGCTCGGAATTGTTTTCTATATGCTCAAAATTATCTATTAATTCGAATCCCAAAACAAACTCCAATAAATCGGTATTAGATCACGTTCACAGATAAAGCAGACATCATCCGTTACTCCAAAATAGCAAGTAACCACATAACTATCCAGCCAATTGGACAACTCCGGGCATCAAGGACTGCCGTTTTGAAAGACAGAAAACATTCCCTTGAATCCTCTCCCGTCAGCGTGTAAACCGTGCCCATGAGTGATAATAAGCAAGACATGCCCTATATTATGGAAGACGGCACACTGGTTATCCCGTTCTCCTGCCCGGATCATGAATACAAGTACTGGAAAAAAGAAGGTAAAAAACTTTCCGAGGTGCTTGCCGAATTGAATATGGACAAGGAGACATGGTATAAATTCACAACGGACAAACACCCGGACGATGCTCCTGCCAAGGAAGAATCAGCTGACGGCGAGGAGTAGGCAGTTGAATTCTTTCATTCATAGAAACCTGACCCTCTGCCACTATTTTCTGGGTTCCCTGCCGTTGATGATTATTTTCGCGGCACTGTATTTCAATTTCGGCAGTGAAGCGGAGATTCTGGCTTTTTTCAAAGCCCATGCACAGGCCAACCCGGACATTAAATCCTTCGCCAAAATCGTGACCAACTGGGGGAATGCCTGTTTATACCCGGTCTATCTCTGGTTTCTTGTCACCGGCATCAGACAGCGTAAGACCGATAAATCACGGTTGCGTTTCGTGCTTGTATTTATAGCGGTACAGTTGATTGTCAGTCTGCTTACCGTGCGCTTCCTGAAGATGGCCATCGGGAAACCCCGGCCGGGAGAAGGACCGTTTTTCGAGCCTTTTTCAACCAAGGGAGCATACCACTCCATGCCTTCAGGGCATACTTGTGAAATTTACGGGTCCACCCTGCCCCTTATTCTACGTTACCGGAACCTGTTGCTGACCTTCGGGCTGGGCATTTTTGCCGCAGCCGTAGCCTTCAGCCGTATCTATCTGAACTGGCACCACCCCAGTGATGTTTTCTGTGGCTGGATGCTGGGATCAGTGGCAGGATTCGCCATTCACCTTTTCTCTAAAGAGGACTAGCCCATGCGCTATGAAAAAAAACCGTTTATCTGGGACATAATGGAAACCAATCCATGGCTAAGCGTCCTATTCATTCTCTTCCTGCAGTCCATTTTTACCATGGACTACCGTTCACTATGGTTTTCTGATGAAGTCCGTTACGCCGACGTCTACACTCAGATGATGGATGCCGGACACTGGCTGGTCATGTACCTGAACGGAGTCGCCTACCCGGATAAGCCGCCCGTATACTTCTGGTTCATGGCACTGGTCGACACCCTGACCCCGGCAGACGGCAATGCTGTATTCTTTCTCAGTTCTGCCCTGTCTGCGGCCTTCTTCCTGTTTTCCACTGTTTGCCTTGCCCGCACTCTAGGCTGTGGCCGCAAGACTGCACTTGCTTCCGGTCTGGTTCTGCTGAGCAATATCTTTTTCATCGGCATTGCCCACTATTCGCGCATGGACCTGCTCTTCGGCGGCTTCATCCTCTGGGCAAACATCTGTCTGTTCAAAGGATTCCAGAACCGTGAATCCGGGAAATATTTCCTCTGGGCCTTCGGATTCATGGGCATTGCAACATTGACCAAAGGACCTCTGGGACTCATCTTCCCCCTGCTCACCGCTGTCTGCTTCCTGATCTGGAAAGGTCAGGCAGGACTCCTGCGTGATAAAGCACTTCTCAAAGGACTTGGTGTCCTGCTGGCAATCCTGCTGGCATGGATCGTGGGTGCAATTCTTGTGGACGGAACATCCTTTATCCATAATATCTTTTACAAACAGATCTACCAGCGCGCGGTCAGCTCCTTTCACCATGAAGAGCCTTTCCAGTACTACCTGATCGCTTTTCCGCTTGCTTGGCTGCCTTGGACACTGGCCATATTCGCCGCTCCGGTAAGGAAGATTTTCAGCATCGGGCACTGGGTAAAAATAACTGCCGAACGTAAGGGTACAGAAAATAACGGTCGTGACTGGGCGTGGATCATGTTCATCAGCGGTTTTGTTCTGCTCAGCTGCCTGAGCATCAAGGTACTGATCTACATCCTGCCCCTTTTCGCTCCTCTTGCCATTCTCACCGCGCGCGGCCTGTTCGGTGAAGACGGAGAAAAACCGGTTCTTAATTCCAAAAGACTCTGGACCGCAATTGCCGTATTCTACCTGACCCTGGCAGTGGCTTCGCCTTTTGCGGAAATAATAATTCCCTTCGATATCACCCTGAACGGTCTGGGCTTCACCGTACTTATCATGGGACTGGCCGGACTGGCCCTGCTCAAATTCAAGGAAAGCGGTGCTTACAAAGGTCTGCTGGTTATGACCGCAGCCATGGTGCTCTGGCTCCAGCCGCTGGCACTGCTGACCCTGCCATCGCTTGATCCGCTCATGAGCCCCCGCCAGACAGGTGAAATGATGAAAGAATACATTGCCGAGGGCAGCTACCCTATGGCGCATAAGATATATTCCGGAATATTTTCATACTACGCCGGGACCAACATCCATGAAACCAGTGACTTTGCGGAGATCGAAAAGATCCTCGCGGAAAAAGATAACGTTATTCTGGTCATGCAGAAAAAATACTATGACCGCTGGGAGCACCGGCCTGAAGGTCTGACTGTTGTCAACGAGCAGTTCATCTCAGACCGTCCCTACCTGCTGCTAAAAAAATAAGACAGGTAAGAGTGTACCCTTAGCTGGCGGTAATTTCTTAAAATTATAAATCCCCGTTCCGACAAGTTTCGGAGCGGGGATTTTCGTTTACCAAAACAACATGTGCATGCTATCGTCCAATCGTTAGCGACTGAATCAACCGACTATACATCCAATACTTTTCATGTGCGCGGAGAAGACCATGAGCCGATCTAAAAACATTCTGTTTATTGACGCGGACAAATCACAACTCGAAAATATTGAAAAACACCTGTCCTCCTTGAGCAAAAGGTGGACCATCCATTTCGCGACCTCAGCAGAGGAAGCTATGGACTATCTGCGTACCTGCCCTTTCGACGTAATAGCTTCTGATTTTTGCGTCGAGGGTTTTCAGGGTAATGAACTTCTCGATGAAATCAAAAAAAGACAACCCGGCAGCATAAGATTCATTATCTCCGAAACCATTAATTCAAATAATTGCCTGCAATATATCGGCTACGCACATCAATTTGTGACCAAACCGTATGAACCTTCTGAACTAATATCGTTGATAAAAAAAAGCCTGCGGCTCAAAAATATTTTCCTTAATGAGCGCGCAGCCAAGGGAGTTGCTTCAATTGAGGACCTGCCATCCATGCCGGACCTTTATATCACCTTAGAACAGGAACTACGCAAGGAAGATGTAGTAATCAGCCATATCGGTAAACTTATAGGCCAGGATGTAGGCATGACCGCAGGACTTCTGAAGCTGGTCAATTCCCCATTCTTCGGACTGTATTCCAAAGTGACCAAACCGGAGCAGGCTGCTGCCCTTCTTGGACTGGACAACCTTAAAGGACTTGTTTTGGGAATCCACCTTTTCAACTCCACCAAGGAAGTAAACATCGACTTTTCTGTCAAGGGCTTAGGCCAGCACTGCCAGTATGTAGCACTTATGGGGCGGGCGATAGTCAAGGCAGAAGGTGGCAGCAATGAGCTGGCAGAACATACCTTCCTGGCTGGATTTCTGCACGATATCGGCAAGCTGGTGCTGGCTACGTCATACACAGACGAATACGCAACCATCCTGAGCATTGTACGCGATGCGAAAGTTCCTATTCAGGATGCGGAAAAAGACATTCTCGGTTTCACCCATGCCGAAGTGGGCGCATACCTCCTTGCTATATGGGGATTCGACGAGGATATTATCGAAGCGATTTACTGCCACCACGAACCCAAACGACTGGGGAGCACGGATTTAAGCCCTGCGGTAGCTATCCATGTTGCCAACTCTTTTGACCATGAACTACGAGTAACCGATGAAAGCCATGTCCCGCATTTACTTTCGGCCGGATGGCTTGAGCAGAATAATTTCAGCCACAAGCTCCCAGAATGGCTACAAATTTGTGCAGAATTAATGGAAGACGCAACCGACAAAAAGTAAAAAAAAGCCCATCAAATCCCGAAGGATAAGATGGGCGCGTCTCTCTTTTATTACTCTGAATTACTATCCGGTAAAACGACATGCTATAGGCATTCGCCAGCCTGTGCCAAATGCCCTTGAAGTAATCTTCAGTCCCGGTGCGGCCTGTTTGCGTTTAAATTCTGAAATTCTGATCAGACGCAGCACATGCTGAACAGTTTCAGGGTCAAAACCTGTTTCGGCAATAATTTCGCTCTCGGCTTTATGCCCCTCTACACGCAGCTCAATAATACGGTCCAAAACGTCATAAGGCGGAAGTGAATCTTCATCTTTCTGTCCCGGACGAAGTTCAGCGGACGGCGGCTTCTCAATGATCGCAACCGGAATAATTTCACCTCTGCCCTGTGTGTTAAGCCAGCGGCAGACCCGGAAAACGAGAGACTTGTATAGATCTGAAATTACGGCCAATCCACCGGCCATATCACCATAGATAGTGCAGTAACCTACTGCCAGCTCACTTTTGTTACCGGTTGTGACCAGCAGCGCACCCATCTTATTTGAAATAGCCATAACCAGATTACCACGGATGCGCGACTGGATATTCTCCTCGGTAACGTTAGCCGGCAAACCTTCAAAAGTCGGGGCCAAAGCTTCTTCAAACTGCCCCATGAGCCTATCAATAGGAATCGTCGTACAATTGATTCCGATATTTTTCACCAGATCAAGGGAGTCATCAACGCTTCCCTTACTGGAGTAAGGGGAAGGCATAAGCACCCCGGTGACATTTTCCGGCCCGAGGGCCTCGGCAGCAACAGCCGCGGTCAAAGCAGAGTCGATTCCACCGGAGAGTCCAAGCACAACCCTGCTGAATCCGGTCTTGCCCAGATAATCCCGCAATCCCAGAACCATAGCCTCCCAGGCTTCGGCCTCCTCACAAAAATCATCTTCTTCAATAAGGCCCGTGGAACAATCGGATTCCACAACAACCACATCATCCTTGAACCCATGGCCACGTGCGACCAGACTGCCACGGTTATCAAAAACACAGCTTCGTCCATCAAAAACCAGATCGTCATTCCCTCCGACCTGATTGGCATAAAAAATCGGGACCCTGTACTTGGAAGCAATATCTCCAAGCAGTTTTTCACGCTCCTGCTGCTTGCCTATATTGAACGGAGAAGCGGAAAGGTTGACCAGCACATCGGGGTTCATTTTCATAATTTCAGGAATGGGATTGCTGCCGTAACGGTGGCCGCTACAGTTTTCCTGATCATTCCAGACGTCTTCGCAAATGGTCACCCCGATTTTCAGACCGTCATATTCAAAGAAATTTACGTTTTCCGCAGGCTCAAAATACCGCTGTTCATCAAAGACATCGTAGGTGGGAAGCAACCATTTATAAAACACATTGGGAACCGCTCCACGCTCAATCAGCCATGCGGCGTTTCTCAGAGGATTACCGACCCCTTCATGGTTGAGATCCACACCACCGGCAAGCAGGGCCACTCCTTCGGGCATACGCCGGGAAATTTCGGAAACTGCTTCACGGCAGCGGGTAACAAAGTCAGCATTAAGCAGCAGGTCCCGCGGCGGATATCCGGTCAAAGCCAGTTCTGAAGTGATACAAAGTCTTGCTCCACGCTTAGCGGCCTTATGTACTCCATCAAGAATGAGTTCTATATTACCTTCGAGATCACCAACTGTCAGGTTAAGCTGCAACAGGGCTATTTTCATTGATTCATGTCCGTCCTTAGATATTTGGAATGCCAATTAATTAACGGTTGAAGCAGAACTTGTCCATCGTCTGCATCCAAATAATTTCTATCAGAATAAACTGTTTACCTTGCACAGAATATTCAGGAATGCTAAACAATTCTGTATATCTATAGCAGGATTGAAACATACCCACCAACCTGTTGCCAACGGATTAAAATTGTTAAAAATAGATAAAATACAAACCAGAATAGGGATTCTAATAGTTGTAATATCGCTAATGTCTTTCGTTGTTTCGGGAGCTTATGAATATAACTCTATGAGAAGGAGCATGCTCAACGAACTCAACCAGAAAGCTGACGGGCTGGTTGAAAGGCTTTCCGAGTCACTTATCACTCCACTCTGGAATGTTGATCAGGCTGCCATCAACCGCATCCTGCTCTCTGAAATGAACGATAAAAGGATCAAAGCGATTCTGGTAACTGAAGATAACGGAAATAATGTCTTTGCGGGAAAAATCCGTAATGAATCTTGGAATATAGTTGACTTTAAAACATGGCCCATTGGCAAGTTCGTTAAACGTAAGGCTGAAATTTTCATAATGAACCAGCCTATCGGGGCTGTTGAAATTTTCCTTTCGCCTAAATTCATCAACGACGAATTGTATTCTTCCATACTTAGTTCCCTGCTGCGGACCGTGTTACTTGTACTTCTGATTAACCTTGTCCTGTTCATAACCATGCGCAGGATTCTGATCTCCCCCATTGCGAAGTTAAGCCAGACTGCGCGCCAGATTTCACTGGACAAGAACTATAGCGCCCGGGTGCATATTGAATGCAAAGGTGAAATGGAAAGCCTTGTGGCGAACTTCAATAACATGTTGCAACAGATTGAAGAGCAAGATCTGAAGCTGAAACAGTACAGCGGGCAGTTACAGGAAAAAATCCATCAAAGTAACAAAAACCTTGAGAACAGTTACCGGGAATTAAAAATTATCAACAGAGAGCTGGAAGTTGCAAAAAACGCAGCTGAGGCTGCATCGAGATCAAAAAGTGAATTCATGGCCAACGTCAGTCATGAAATACGTACCCCTATGAACGCCATCATCGGTATGGCCGACCTGACCATGGAGACGCAGCTTTCACCAAAACAGAGGGAATTCCTCAATATCATCATCAGCTCTGGCAAAGTGTTACTGCGGCTTATCAATGATATTCTTGATTTCTCAAAAATTGAAGCAGGAAAACTGAACCTGGAAGAAGTCACCTTCAACCTGCACCAGCTCATCCACGATATCAGCGATCTGTTCGTGGAGCAGATGGTTGCATCCCAGACAGAGCTGGTTATCGATATCAGGCCGGGAGTACCGCAACTGATTATAGGTGACCCTTTGCGTCTTCGTCAGGTACTGATCAACATCACCGCTAACGCCTTCAAATTCACAACCAAAGGTGAAATTATCATTACCGTTTCGGCAGACAAGTTGAATTCCAATAAAGCAGAAATAATTTTCGCTATTAAAGATACCGGAATCGGTATTCCTAAAGACGTACAACCCTACCTCTTTGAGGCTTTCAAGCAGGCTGATGGCTCTACCACCCGCAAATACGGTGGAACCGGTCTGGGCCTATCCATATCAAAACGCATTGTCGACCTTATGCAGGGGAACATATGGTTTCGCAGCAAACAGGGAGAAGGCAGTACGTTTTTCTTTACTATCACACCAAATATAGCTTCTGAACCTGCAAATACTGAATTTGTACTGCCTGATGATTTACAGGGCGCAACTGTTCTGGTTGTGGATGACAACTTTGCTGTGCGCAGTGTGCTGGTCCGCTATCTCAAGCTGTTCGGCCTAAAACCCGTAAGTGCTCCTGATGCCGAAAAAGCAATGGAACTCATCCGTGAAAATGAAAAGAATCAATTCAAAATGGTCATTATCGACCTCAGGCTGCCGGGCATGGATGGAGATGAAGCCAGCATTGAAATACGCAAATCATACAGTAAGGAAGAGCTGCCGATTTTGATGATCACATCAACCGAGTTGAATACGGCCATTGTTAAAGCCCAGAATGCCCAGATCAATAAAATGATCAGCAAGCCTCTTAAACATACAACCCTGTTTAATGCGATACTGGACACCTTAGGCTATGATATCCCCAAAGAACTCGCGCAGGAACCTTCGAAACCAGTTAAAAATGAACTTAATGATTACCGTCTGCTTCTGGTTGAAGACAACCCCATCAACCAGAAGGTGGCCGAACAAATTCTGCTGCCCACCGGAATTTCAATTGATTCTGCCTCAAATGGGAAAGAAGCAACAAGAATGGTACAGGAAACCGAGTACGACATTGTTTTGATGGATATTCAGATGCCGGAAATGGACGGCTATGAAGCCACTGCCAAAATCAGGACTGTACTGGGCATGAAAGAATTACCCATCATCGCCATGACCGCCCATGCCATGCGCGGGGACAAGGAAAAATGTCTTGATGCGGGGATGGACGATTACATCCCCAAACCAATCGATAAAGAACATATGATCAACACAATCCGGGCCCATCTCAAAGAACGGCCCGCTTACGATCCAGACCTCCATGCCCGTAAAACTGAACCGGAACCTGCTCCCGAAAACAAAACCGATGACAAGTCTGACGGAAGTGAAATAAATATTGAAGAGGTGCTGGAAAGAATTGGCGGAGACATGGATATTCTGATCAGCATTTTGCGTAACTTCAGGGATTACAACCTCGGATTCAGTGAAGAAATGCAGGAACTGCTGGATAAAGACCAGCTAAAGGAAGCGGGAGACAAAGCCCATACATTAAAAGGTTCCGCGGCCAACATATCCGCGCATGAACTGGCTCTGGCTACTCTTGAGCTTGAAAAAGCCTGTAAATCAGACCTTAAAGAAGAGGCTGTTAAGGCTTTGACGCAAACATCCGCAAAACTGGATCTGTTATTTGAGAAAATATCCACGCTGGAAAAGGATGAGGACTGATTATGGGAACGACTGCGAACAATGCATTCATTAAGTTGAAATTTAATCATATTTGAGGCAGAAATCATCAATCAATCTTGACCGTAAAAAAGGATTTCAAATATGGCATTAATGTTCGGAAGCCCAAGCCGCAAGACCAGTCGAACCGTTGAGGACGCAAAAAAAGACCAGCGTCTTGAAATGGCGCGCAACCTCTATCTTGGCGGCAAGGTGAAAATAGTAACCACTGAGGAAGTTCCCAACCGGGAAGTCCTCGGAACATTCGGCCTCATAGTCTGCCGAAGCTATAACTTTGACAACGCTTTTTACGGCCTCATCGCTCAGGCGATTGATGCCAACGCCGATGCTATCGTCGGTTACCGTGAATCTGTATCCTTCCACCCCGAGGGAGACAAATTTTATTCCTGTTATGGAACAGCCGTACGCTTAAAAAAAGTAAAGCAGCCTAAATAATCAAAAAGCGGTGAATGGTTACAAACATTCACCGCTTTTTGAATTTCCAGATTATCTATCCATAAACAGGCTTAATATTCCATATGTCTTCCGCATATTCACGCATGGTTCTATCTGTGGAAAACTTGCCCATACGCGCGGTATTCAAAATGGCCTTTCCTGCCCAAAGATTACTATCTTCATAGTCCTTATCAATTCGTTTCTGGGTCGCTGCATAAGATTTGAAATCAGCCAGATGCAGATATTTTTCATTATCTGAGAGCAGCTTATCCACCACCCACTTAAACAAGCCCGGTTCATCAGGTGAGAACCTGTTTTCCAATAAGGCAGTAAAGACCTGCTGTATTTCCGGAACCTGATTATATATTTCACCCGGACGATAATTTCCGCTGATCAGTGCTTGTTCGACTTCTTCCTGTTTAAGGCCGAAGAGATAGAAATTATCTTTCCCCACCTCTTCCATCATCTCGATATTTGCACCATCATAAGTTCCGATTGTCAGGGCTCCATTCATGGCAAATTTCATATTCCCCGTTCCTGAGGCCTCTGTCCCGGCGGTGGAAATCTGCTCGCTAACATCGCAGGCCGGAATAATCTTCTCGGCAAGTGACACCCGGTAATCAGGAAGAAAAGCCACTTTGAGCAATCCTTTTGTGCGGGCATCGTTATTAACCACATGCGCCACAGAATGAATCAATTTGATAATCTGCTTGGCCTCCCAGTAACCGGGAGCAGCCTTTCCTGCAAAAATAAACGTTCGCGCGCATGCAGACGCAATTCCGTTATCAACCAGCTCAAGATACATGTGCATGATATGCAGCACATTCAGCAACTGCCGCTTGTACTCATGAATTCGCTTGGCCTGAATATCAAAGATTGAATCAACAGAAATATCGATATCAAGTGTGGCCTTGATATAGTTGGCGAGGCGGACTTTGTTGGTACGTTTGGCGGCCATGAAACGATCCCGGAACTCTTTATCGGTTGCTAATCCTTCAAGCCTGCGCAATTCATCAAGATCAGTTATCCACCCCTTGCCCAGCGAATCAGTCAGCAGCGCAGCAAGTGCCGGGTTGGCATTGAGCAGCCAGCGGCGGGGGGTAACCCCATTGGTCTTGTTATTGAATTTTTCCGGCTCCAGCTCACTGAAATCTGGAAATAGCCTCGTCTTGACCAACTCTGAATGCAGCTCGGAAACTCCGTTTACGGAATGGGAACCGATTACCGCAATATTTGCCATACGCACTTTTCTGGTTCCGCCTTCACTGATAAGGGACATACGCCGCAATTTTCCGGTATCACCGGGGTATTTGCGCTCTACCATTTTCAAGAAACGGCTGTTAATTTCATAAATGATCTGCAAATGACGGGGCAGAACCTTTTCAATCAAAGAGACAGACCATAATTCAAGGGCTTCCGGGAGCAGGGTGTGGTTGGTATAGGCGCATGTGGAACGGGTGATCTCCCACGCTTTTTCCCAGTCAATCCTTCGTTCATCTACAAGATAACGCATCAGCTCAACCACGGTCAGAGCAGGATGGGTATCATTTAGCTGTATGGCAACATAGTCAGCAAACTCTTCAAAATTTCTATTTTGGGCCATGAACCTCCGGGTGATGTCCCGCAAACCGCATGCAACCAGAAAATATTCCTGCACCAGCCGCAGTTCCTTGCCAAAGGAGACAGACTCGGTAGGATACAACACCTTTGAAACCATCTCCGATTCAATCTTTCGTTGCACAGCCCGGATGTAGTCGCCGTGGTTAAAAATATCCATATCGAAATTTTCGGAAGCACAGGCAGCAAACAGACGCAGGTAATTTACCGTCTTACCACCATACCCGACAATCGGAATATCATGCGGAACACCAATAATATCATCCCAATCCACCCACATCGGAAGAAACTCGCCGCTTGGAGAAATCGCACTCTCTACCCTGCCATACAAGGGAACGATCACCGACTGGTCAGGGCGGGCTATCTGAATGGGCATACCGTCTTTCATCCAATAATCCGCAAGCTCACACTGGTAGCCATTATGAATAGACTGCCGGAACAGACCATATTCGTAGTGAATACCATAACCGCATCCGGGCAGATCAAGGGTCGCAAGAGAATCAAGAAAACAGGCCGCCAATCGACCCAGCCCGCCGTTTCCGAGAGCAGGATCACGCTCACTGGCCTGGACTTCATCAAGATCAAAACCCAAATCCTTAAAAATATCCTCACATAAATCGAGTAATTCCATATTACACAGAAAATTACCGAGGCAACGGCCCAGCAGGTATTCAATGGAAAAATAGTACATCCGCTTGGATTTCGCCCTGCGATAGCGGTCACGGGTCTCAATCATCCGCTCGACAAGCCTGTCACGCAAAGCCAGAGTCAGAGCATTCCCAGCATCCCATTCACTGGCATCCTTCACTTCCTTGCTGAGCGAATAGATAACGTGATCCCTGATATCCGAGATTAAACTTTTGCGGTCGTTTTTCTTTCTGACTTTGAAAGCACCATTCTTCATGATTCCTCCTGCCGCTGCGGCATCATAAAATTATACCGATGATAGCAGCTAGAAAGAGCTAAATCCACTTTAAACATTCAGTTGCAAAAAGCGTAAAGCAACACACTTCAATCAGCCGGAGAAGAATTGCAGTCCGCATAACCTGTACAGCAAATCTATCCGGCAGATCAAAATAAGGAAGGAGTAAAAAAGAAGTTAAGATATACTGAAAGGAGAAAGACTCTATTCCGGACCGTAAATATACCAGTTCAAAAGATCCGCAGGATACCTTTTCCCAGTTAGACCGGATAACAATAACCAGTTGAGAAACAACAGCATCAGGCTTCTATTCGCCCGGCGGAAAGCTTTAAGATAGTATCCGAAACCTCTTCCAGCCAATAATGATCATGGCTCACGATAACCAGAGTGGTGCCATGTTCTTCACGAGCTGAAACCGCCGCATTATGAATAAGCTGGGTTGATTCAATATCAAGACTGGCCGTGGGTTCATCGAGCAGCAGGACACGCGGCTGCAGAGCCAGACGAGCGGCAAGTGCAACCCGCTGGGCTTCCCCCCCGGAAAGCTCAAACCAATTGCGGTGCATAAATTTATCGGGCTCCAGCCCTACGCGTGTAAGAGAATCGCAAACTTTACCGCTGATATTCTTCTCTCCTCGGAGTTCAAGTCCGTAAGCTACGTTTGCTCCAACAGAGCGCTTCAACAGGTATGGTTCCTGTGTAAGCATGGTAACTTCACGTCTAAGCCTTAATTCCGGCTCAGAAATCTTTTTACCGTCGTAGAAAAGGTTACCGGAGTCGGGACTTTCCAGAAACGCAAGCATGCGCATGAGGGTACTCTTACCGCTGCCGTTATGCCCGGCAAGGCCGACAATCGAGCCTTCGGAAACTCTGAAATCACCAAGAGAAAGGACCAGCCGTCCGTTGTACCGCTGGACGACATTCTCCAGCCTGTATAAATCATTCATCACTGTCCCGCCCTTTTCCTGATCCCGGACATGGAATAGTTGACAGCAAAGGCAATCATCATCAGCACCAGCCCTAAAGCAATGCCCATGGCGAATTCTCCCTTACCGGTTTCAAGAGCGATGGCTGTAGTAATGGTTCGGGTATGCCATTTAATATTCCCGCCGACCATCATGGAAATACCGATCTCAGAAACAATACGCCCGTATGCTGCGGCAGCTGCCAGTATCAGACTGTAACGCGCTTCCCAAAGAGTGGTCCGTAAAATCTGGCTATGGGAAGCCCCGAGGGTGAGCAGTGTCTGTTTCAGCCGCAGGTCAAGATTTTCAACTGCGGTAGCCATCATGGCGATAACAATCGGCAGACCGAGCAAAGTCTGTCCCACGGCGATACCTGGAATACTGAACAGCAGTTCCATATCCCCCATAGGACCACGGCGGGAAAGCATGGCATAAACAAGCAGGCCGATCACAACTGTCGGAAAAGAAAGCAGGGTATCGGCAACCAAGCGTAAGGCCCTTTTGCCGGGAAATTCGTGATAGCCGAGTAGAAACCCCAATGGCGCACCGATAAGAAGAGTTGCGCTAATGGAAATTGTCGTCACACAGATGGTGGTATAAATAGCGGAATATGTTTCCGGGTCAGCCGAAAACAGCAATACAAATGCCTGCCATAAACCGTTTAAAATAAAATCCATAAGTTAATTAAGCCTCCCCTGTCTCAGTGAAACAATAAATACCAAACGCAAATACCAGTCACAAGAGTGAAGCTTTATTAGGGGGAGACAAGTGGGGCCTCTATGAAGCCCCACTTATCATTAACAATTTATTTTGCGTTGGGAATGAAGAGTTTTTTCCCGAGAAGCTTGAAGTCGCCGACAGCTTTCTGAGTTTTTGGGGAAGCCATCCATTCAGAGAATTTGGTAGCGAGTTCGTACTTGGCGTTCTTGCAGTTAGCAGGATTAACAGCCAGCACACTGTACTGGTTAAAAAGGGACTTGTCGCCTTCAACCAGAACCTTCAGTTCAGGAGAACCGTTCTTGTTTGCACTGTATTTGATGTAGGTTCCACGGTCGGTCATGATGTATGCATCGCGCTCTTCTGCAACGGTGATACTTTTGATCATGCCCTGACCTGTCTGGATGTACCATTCAGCTTTATCAGGAACATCCATACCGGCTACTTTCCAAAGAGAGATTTCTTTTTTGTTGGTACCGGAGTTGTCGCCGCGGCTGACGAAAGGAGCTTTTGCATTGGAAACAGCTTTCATGGCCTGAACAACCGGAAGACCTTTAATTCCTGCGGGATCAGACTCAGGACCGATGATCACGAAATCGTTGTACATAACTTCACGGCGGTCCTTGAGTGCGCCCATATCAACGTATTTTTTTTCGGCAGCGGGAGCATGCACCATGAGAACGTCAACGTCGCAGTTCTGTCCCATTTTGAGAGCCTTACCTGTTCCAACGGCAGTCCATTTCAATTCGATGCCGGTATCTTTCTGAAACATCGGGGCCAGTTCATCCAGAAGACCGGTATTATCTGTACTGGTAGTGGTAGCCATCATCAGGGTTTCAGCTTTAACCAGTCCCGGAGCAACAAGCAGGGAAACAAGAGCGAGAGCGAGCAGTAATACTCTAAATTTTTTCATTTTTCCTCCAAAAAGAACTCTGTTACAAAACACTAAATCAAGATCATCCGCAATTGTAACTGCGCCCGTGACGAGCGGGAGCAATTTCATTTAAATATAGATCAGAAACAGAGCTCTATGTCAACACAAGCACAATTATACTCTTATTCTTAACCCGATTTTGCACCAAAAATGTGCTGAAACTGACGCAGATAGAAAGCACTTGCCCGCAAACAGCGTTGCACATATCCTAAGTTAAATATATCAGGTGGAGCATGATGAAAGAAAGCTTTGACTTTACTATTACAGAATTCTCAGGTGGCAATTTCCGGGAAAAAGAGATTCAGAGTATCCTTGAAATCCCTTTGACCATCAACCTTAACGGGCGCGAAGTTGTCACACTGCTGACCACTGCCCGCTACCCGGACTATCTGACTGTGGGCTTTCTTAAATCAGATGCATACATCTCCTCCCGCGATCAGATCACCGACCTGAAAATAACTGAATTTGATGACCGCATCATAGCCGATGTAAGCACCATCCATGACCCGTGGAAAGGGCGTGTCCTTGAGTACTCAATCACCTCCGGCTGCGGAAAAGGAACCAACTTCGGGCGCAATGTTTCAACCATATCCAAACGGACTATCAAGTCCGAACTAATCGTCACTCCTGAGCAGATCCTGACCCATGCAAATGAGCTGCATTCTCGATCCACACTCTATGCAAAGACACGTGGTTGCCATAATTCATCTCTGTGCACTCCGGATGAAATGCTATATTTTCGTGAAGATATCGGACGCCACAATGCTATCGACATGATCGTGGGCCAATGCTTTCTCGAAGATGTACCAACTAATGGTAAAATGATTGTTTCTACTGGGCGCGTGGCATCAGAGATCCTTCTTAAAGCAGTGCGTATAGGGGTTCCCATCCTGGCTTCAACTGCTGTGGCCACCAGCTTCTCCGTGGAACTGGCCCGTAAAATCGGAATAACCCTGATCGGAAACATAAAAAAAGACAGTTTTTGGATTTACAATGATCAAGGAAGGATAAAAGGTATGTAGTGCATTTTAAGCTACTTACAAATTATGTCTCGCCTACCATATTATCCAGTTAAAATAATAAATTAGACTTTGTGCCAAAATAAGACTAAATAATACTCCTATGCAGCTGCTGCCGATTAGGCTTATGCTTTTTTAACAGGAATGAAATAAACCCGGACTCCCTACACCGGGTTCCTTTAAGGAGTGTGTTTTATAATGAATTTTGATTACAGCAGTGCCAAAGTGCAACTGGAGAAAAAAGTAGCTGAACTGCGGGAAAAACCTTTTCTCCCTGAAGAACTTGTCAATTTAATATCTAATGTAGCTGCAATCCAGCTGGAAGCGCAGCAGCACTCTTCGCCAGAAATACCTCAAGACCTGGCCCCGGCAGACCAGAATATTCAGGGACGCCCCCTCCTTGAACGTGCAGATTTCACATATGATTACAAACAGGCCTGTGAGCTTATTCACCAATTGGCTGAACTGCTCGGTAAAGAAGAAGGCCCTATCTCCGAATCTACTGCCTTTATCACCGCAAGCATCAAATCCGGTGAACTTGATCTTAAACAGGCATTCAAAGCCTACCTTGAAACTGACGACGATTTTTTTCTCGGCTGGGCAGACAAAATGCCGGAAGCTCCGCGCACACTGAGCTTTCTTGTCCAGTCTGCACTGACTCCCTCCATTAAAACAGTCGCAGCGGCTCTGGCCGGTAAGCTTCCTGAAATCAAAGCCGACACCACCAAACGTCCAGATAGCGCTGAACTTGATTTCGAGTTGGAGCAACCCGCCCCGCGCAACCACGGCCACTGTCCCATATGCGGGTCCGTACCGTTCATGCACACCCTGCACCACAAACAGGGATTCCGCTACGCCAGCTGTTCATTCTGCCACACCGAGTACAGGGTGCGCAGGCTGGCATGTGCCTACTGTGATGAAAACCACGCTGACAAGCTCAAATTTTTCACCGTTGAGGAAGCACCAGGATACCGGGTGGATGTTTGCGATTCCTGTAAGACATACATGAAGACCACAGATTTTCGGGAAATTGCTAAAATATCTATCCCGGCATTGAATGACCTTGAATCTTTGCCGCTTGATTTTGTTGCTGTTAAAGAAGGATACAACCGGGGCACACTCTCCGTATGGGGATTCTAAAATGGTACTTACCGACAAGATAGGGCGCACAGTCAGCTATCTGCGGCTTAGCGTCACAGACCGCTGTAACCTGCGCTGCATGTACTGCGTTACTAAGGATTTCCAGTTCATTCCGCACCCGAACATCCTGCGCTATGAGGAAATGCTCAGGCTGGTGAATATCGCTGCAACAATGAATATCTCCAAGCTTCGGCTCACCGGGGGAGAACCCTTTGCCCGCAAAGGATTTATGAATTTCATCAGCACGGTTATGGATAAACACCCCCAGTTGGACCTGCGCATAACCACTAACGGAACACTCATTGAAGATCTGATCCCGGAACTCAAAAAAATCGGTGTCAGCAGGCTGAATATATCTCTGGATACTCTTGACCGCGAAACTTTCAAAGAAGTGACCGGGCGTGATCATCTAGATGATGTGCTGGCTACAATTTCTGCCTGTCTCTCAGCGGGAATCCGAATAAAAGTGAATGCTGTCGCCATGAAGGGTATTAATGACAAAGAGTTGGGTGATTTCATCCACTTTGCCAAGGAAAACCCCATTGATATGCGCTTCATTGAATTCATGCCCATGGGAGATGAAACCAAGTCCGACAATATGCTCTGGACAGCAGACGAAATTCTCGAACAATCCCGGGAGTTCGCTAGACTTATAAAAATTAAGGTCAGACCTGAGAATCATGGACCGGCCCGCATGTTCGCAATTGAAGGCGGTAAGGGCAGACTGGGACTTATATCACCGGTCAGTTCTCATTTTTGTGCTACCTGCAACAGGCTGCGCATAACTTCTGACGGCCAGTTACGCACCTGTCTTTTCTCAGACAAAACTTACGGTCTGCGTGATATCCTGAGGAATCCAGATCTTGGTGACGATGATTTGAAAAAAGTCATTGCCGAAGCCACCATGGACAAGCCACTGGGATACCATCTCTTAGAACAAAGATCAGGAAGTGAAGGCGTATGCGAAACACAGATGTCGGCCATAGGCGGGTAGTCCATTCCGGACCGGCTTCTACCATAAGCAGAAACGAACTGCTGCAGCGACTGACATCCTCCGAAGAGGAAGCCAGAAATTTTCTGCTGCACAAAGCTATGGGAGACCGCAAACCTTTCTGTCCCCGCTGCCGGGAGCACAAGCTGTACAACCTAAGCGGGAACCGCTACCGCTGCTCTTCATGCAAGTACACCTTTCAGGATTTCAGCGGGCGCTGGATCAACAATGGCGGCCTCTCCTGCCGCGAATGGGTGCGCCTTATCCAGATGTTTGCTGAAGATAACACAGCGCACGCTATCTCTCTGGATCTTGAACTATCATACAACGCCACCTACAAAGCCATTACCGCCCTGCGCTTCGCAATTCTTGCGCAGGCCATTGATGCGCAGCAGTTATTGAGTTCGGAAACCGGGCTGCATAAGCATCTAAAGAACAAAAAGCTGACCGGCGTTCCGTCCAAAAAATCCACCGGAGCAATCCCGGTATTCGGAATTATGGAAAAAAACGGGTGGGTGTTCATTGACTTGATGCAGAACATTACTGCGGAATCAGTCTTTCATTTCAACCACAACTTTCATCTCAAACTGGTCAGGCACGGCTCTATAATTCACACTGACCGCTACCAGAAGTACGATTCGCTTATTCTCTGCGGGGAGGATTCACTTCCGCTGGATTATATCCGCAAATACCCGGACGTAACTCCGCATATTGAGACCTCAGGTGGTGAGTTCTGGCAATTCGCCCGCCAGCGTTTCAAACGATACAAAGGCATATCCCCGCACCGCTTTCCATTATATTTGAAAGAGCTGGAATTCAGGTTTAACAACCGGAAAAAAGATATATTTGATATTTTGACAGGATATATCTGCAAGATTGTTCCAGATGTTGATTAGGGATTAGTATCAATATTGGGTAAATTAAAACTCCCCCGGTTGCGCGAGCAGGCGGGGGAGCTTTTTTGGATAACGACTATTATCTAAAATGTGATCTAATATTGTTTAACCATAAAACGCTGCATAACATCGATAAGCGCATGAACTATAAAAAAAGTTGGAAGATCTTACCCGGCGATAACCTTATCCTTGCCCTGCATTTTGGACTCGTACATAGCCTTATCTGCCCTTTGTGCTAGTGAATCAAGCGAATCACCATTTTCGAACTCAGCTACACCGCAACTTACGGTAACACAGATCGTTTCAGTTTCGGTGGAACCAAGGCTGCATTTGTGGCTGCTACAAACAGAAGAGCGGATATTTTCAGCTACACTAAGTGCAGCTCCAGCCTCGCCGTCTACCAGCACAATAAATTCATCCCCGCCCCAGCGAGCACAGAAATCATTATCACGAATAGCACTGCTGATTGTGGAAGAAATTTCTTTAATAATGGAGTCACCTTTTACGTGACCGCATGAGTCGTTAATTTGCTTGAAGTCGTCAATATCAAGCAGGATAAGTGAAAACTTTGTTCCGTTGCGCTGGAAAAGAAGCATAGCATCATCGAAATGACGCTCAAACGTCCGCCTGTTAGCAATTCCTGTCAGCGTATCTGTTCCAGCCTGTCTTTCCAAGCGCAATTGAAAATGATTGATTGTCAAAACAGTTAAAATAATAACAAGCAGAGTTGCCCCACCACCGGCTATTAAAGTACGGACAAGGTTGTCACGAGCGGCTGCAAGTGCCTTTTCTTCACTCTGTTGTACGACCAGAACCCATTCAAATTCTGGTATATAACGGGTCGTCAGGTATTCTTTTTCGCCATTTCGTGAAAAATTAAAAATTTCCGGTTCACTGTTCGGGACCAGTATTTGCCCAGCGATATCTTTTAATCCGGGTACGTATTTGATATTTACATTTTCAATCAGATCTACTTTACTATGAACCTGCACAACCCCGAAAAGATCAACAAGGTATATTTCCTTGGAATATTTTTTTGAAAAACTGGCCAGAAGTTTAGCAACCTTGTCCATATTCAGGCCGACACCGGTAACACCAAGCAGCTTTCCATTCCGGTCTTTAACCCGATGGTTAATAAAAATTGTCAGAAAATTATCTGCGGCTTCGTTAGTATCAACATCAAGAGCATACTTCTCATCAGACTCTATGAAATCATAAAACCATGCATCATGCTCGTCCTGCCTGGAAACTTTCTTCAGTACACCATCCGGAATGTAATAATTTCCAGTTTGGGTGGAAACAAAAAAGGCACTGAAAAATCCGTACTTATCTTTAATTTCAGCTAAATATCTTTTGATCGCTTTTATATCCGGTTCTTCTTCACTGGCCCAATCTTGAAGGAAAGTATCATTTGCCATTAGGGATGAAACAAATATAGGGCGCATGAGCCCGGATTGAATTTCGGAATATATGTTATCGCGGGTCAGGGGTAAGGCGGAAGAAACAATATCTTCTTGAATTTTCTGCCGTGAAACATTGTAGTTCAGCAGACTCAACAACACAAAAGTACCGGCAAGAATAGCTGTTACCGCCATTATCAATTTCATACGTATAGACATCTTCACCCCACCACATAAAAAAACAGAAACCAACAAGGATCCCGTTTTTAAATTAATCTTGTCTAAGTGGAACCTTAAAACAGGCTCCCCTGCCCACCGGAAGCAACTTTTCGGAGATGCTGGTAGGCACGGGCAGTAGCAACACGCCCGCGCGGGGTGCGCTTCATGAAACCGCACTGAATCAGATACGGCTCATAAATTTCTTCAATAGTGCGAACTTCTTCAGAGCATGCCACGGCAATAGTTTTAACACCTACTGGCCCGCCTCCGAACTGGTCTATAAGAATACTCAGGATTTTGCGGTCCATGTAATCAAGACCCAGAGGATCGACGTCCAACTTATTCAAAGCCATATCAGCAAGCTCTCCGGTGACCACTCCGTCGCCGTGAACTGTGGCAAAATCGCGCACGCGGCGCAGCAAGCGGTTAGCGATACGCGGAGTCCCGCGGGAACGCTTACCAATAATAAGCGCTCCTTCGTCGGTCACTTTAAGATCAAAAATTCTGGCAGCGCGGGTGACAATAAGGGCAAGCTCTTCGGGAGAATAGAATTCAAGACGGAAAATACAGCCGAACCGGTCACGCAAAGGAGATGTAAGCAGCCCCAGACGGGTCGTAGCCCCGACCAGCGTAAACGGTTCAAGATCGATCTTCACGGTTCGGGCGGCAGGCCCCTGTCCGATGATAAGGTCGATATTGAAATCCTCCATGGCGGGATAAAGCACTTCCTCAACGTTGGCGGGCACACGGTGGATTTCATCGATAAAAAGAATGTCGTTGCGCGAAAGATTTGTCAGGATCGCGGCAAGGTCTCCGCTACGCTCCAGAACAGGACCGGAAGTGGAGATGAGGTTAACCCCAAGCTCGGAAGCGATGATCCGGGCGAGCGTAGTTTTGCCCAAACCGGGATTACCATAAAATAGCGCATGGTCCATGGCGTTGCCGCGTCCGCGTGCAGCCTGAATAAAGACATCAAGGTTGTCGCGCAGATCATCCTGACCGATAAAATCGGTCAGTCGTTGCGGTCTGATATGGTCGTCTGAACCGTTGTTTTCCATCATATTCCGGTACTGCCTGCTGAAATTTACTTATTCTGGGAAATCTTTTTTAAAACTATTCGGATAGCCCCGCCAGCGTCAAGATCCGGTTCCTCATCAAAGATTTCCTTGAGCAGGTCGCGCACTTCATCATCACCATAGCCCAGATTGCGTAGGCCGGATAGAGCATCGAGAAATTCACTGCGGTTACCTTCCACCGGACAGGAACCGCTACGCACGGTGGCGGATTTAAGATTTTCCATCTTATCTTTGAGAGACCAGAGAATCTGACGTGCTGACTTGGGTCCGATGCCAGGCACGATGGACAAAGTCTTGGTGTCCTCTCGAAAAACGAGATCCTGGAGTTCCTTGGGACCAAACTGTGATAGGATTGCCAAAGCTTTTTTGGGTCCCAAACGGTCAACAGAAATCAGAGTGCGAAAAACTTCGCGATCATCAAAGCAGGGAAAACCATAAAGATCGAAGGCATCTTCGCGGATCACGGAATGCACGTAAAAAGTCACATCCGAGCCTGATTCGGGCAGGGTGGAAATGGCTGTGAGAGTCAGAAAAAGTTCGTACCCGACTCCGCCGGGAGTGAGAATGATGCAGGATCTGTCTGTGGCTTCAAGCAGCTTACCGTGAATATAGGCTATCATTTTCCGGCCATCCTTGAGAATCTTCGTTCGTTGAGGTGGCAGATCGCAATGCCCAGCGCATCGGTTGTATCATTAGCCCACTTAGTATTCTTCACACCGAGAATGCGTTCCACCATGAAAGCAACCTGTGATTTATCAGCCCGTCCGTTCCCCACAAGGTTCTGCTTGACCTTGGTCGGCTCGTAGCCGGAAACCACTAGCCCGGAAACAGCGCAAGCAGCCATCGCTGCACCACGGGCCTGCCCCAGTTTAAGGGCCGAAGCCGGATTAGAGGCGACAAAAGCATTTTCGATTGCCGCCTCATCCGGTGAATAGTCTTTTATAAGCTCGGCTATGCGGGAATAAATCTCTCCCAGCCGCGAGCACATGGGCTTTTTGGTATTGGTGCGGATTGTTCCGGCATCCACAAGGGATACCTGCCCGGAAAGTTCTCGCACGATTCCGTATCCGGTCACGCGTGTTCCGGGGTCAATGCCGATGATTACAATACCGGATTCGTCCATCTAGTCTTCCATTTCATCCATGAGTTCATCTGGGAAGTCAGCGTTAACGTGTACATTCTGCACGTCTTCGTTGTCTTCCAGCTTTTCCATAAGATTCATGAGCTTCTTGGCAGTTGGAACGTCAACTTCTACGAGGTTTTTAGGCACGAAAGCGAGGTCAGAGCTGTTTGCAGTGCATTCAGCAGCTTCGAAAGCCTTTTGAACTTCGGTGAAATCTTCGGGCATGCAGTGAACTTCGAGGGAACCGTCTTCAGCGATTACATCCTCAGCACCTGCTTCAAGGCCGATTTCAAGCAGCTGGTCTTCGGTATATTTCTCAGCGTCAAAAACCATGACACCTTTCTTATCAAACATCCATGCCACGCAACCTGCTTCACCCATGGAACCGCCGCCTTTACCCAGTGCGTGGCGGACTTCAGCAACTGTACGGTTCTTGTTGTCGGTAGCGGCTTCGATCAGGACTGCAACACCGCCGGGACCGTAACCTTCGTACATGACTTCGGCAATATCACCACCAGCCAGTTCCCCGGTTCCTTTCTTGATCGCAGTGTCAATCTTGTCATTGGGCATGTTCACTGCCTTTGCCTTGGCGATGGCAAGGCGCAGGGAGGGGTTCATTGCCGGATCGCCTCCACCCTTGGCTGCAAGGATGATGTCCTTTGCCATTTTAGTGAAAATCTTACCGCGCTTAGCGTCCTGTCTACCTTTTCTGTGCTGGATGTTAGCCCATTTACTATGTCCGGCCATTTTTTCCTCCTAGAGAATATCAAAGTCCCGTCGCTTTTAAATTTGGCGGGACAGTATTTATATTTAATAATGTAGTGCTCTACTAACTGAGTTTGTCTTCAAAGTAAAATATTGCGGCAATCAAGGGCGCGCCTGCGGCAAAGCGCAAGAAAAAGACCGCAATAAAACGTATACGTAATACGTGATTTTTCAGCCTGTTCCGAAACACTCTGTTACATGGCCGGTGTTATCTTGCAGCCCTGAGACTCGTCAACAATCAACTTTCTTATGAAGGCGGTTCTTTATCAGCTGTCTGCAGTACCGCGAAAGCCGAGCCCTACGATAAAGAACTCCTTGCTTTCCTCTCTGCAACTCTTCGGTTTAAATCTTTTCACTTTGGAAAACATCTTGCGCAGAGAATCAATATACCCATTCACATCAGGGCCATCGAAAATTTTGACAATAAAATGACCACCATTTTTAAGCCTGCTGGGAACAATATCACGTGCGCGTTCGCAAAGCTCAAGGGAATTTGCCTGATCAGCAAACTTAACCCCGGTCGTTTTAGGTGCCATGTCGCTGATAATGAGGTCGTACGGCAACTGCTTATCCATCGCCGCAAGTAGTTCAGGGGAATCCTCGAACACATCGGCCTGCAAAAAAGTTGCATTATCCGGGAAGACGGTGTCAGTGGACTGGATGTCAACTGCGAGCACTCGTCCTGCATCCCCAACTTTCTTGGCGGCAAAAAGAGTCCATGAACCTGGAGCAGCCCCGAGATCCATAACATTCTGCCCTTTTTCAAAAACTTTGAAACGCTTGTCCAGTTCCTGAAGCTTGTATACGGAACGGGCAGGATAATTTTCCTTTTTAGCCCTTTTGAAATAATGATCGCGATATTGTTTCATAATCTGAATTTAGTTTCGCAGCGATACGCAAAAGACTTTTGCATCCGACTGCGTTATAAGGTGACTGAAAATTAACTCATTACGGCCAGCAAGCCAAGTATTGCAAGCAATGAAACGCCCCGAAAGAATCAGTATAAAAAATGAATCCGGACAGCCGCAATCATTGCCCGAAGGCGAAAGATATTTTCAGGACCTCGGCGGCACGGGGGATATTCTATTCCTTGGTCTTGGCCCAAACCCGGAACTTGCGGCAGACTTATACCCGCAAGCGGAAAAGTTGTTATACGCGGATTGCCCTGAGCTAAGCGCACAACTGCCAGAAGGGTATACAATCCCGGACCGATTTAAGCAAATCGCCCCGGAGGACGCGGACCTCTCCAAATTCAGGATTATTCTCTATACACCGGGCAAGCGTTTATTTCCATCTTTTTGGGAACCTATGATCTCCCAAATGACCATATCCCGCGCTGGAATAATGCACAAAAGCCGCTCTAAAACAGTCTGGATTCCGGGCGGAGAAAATTCATTGCTCCTGCCGGAACTCTGCCGCGCTTTTGAAGACGAGGGATTCTCTTACAGGGTTATCGAACCGGACGCAATGCGCAAAGAACTACTCTCCCTGCTGCGTAGCGAACTGCCGGAACTCGTCTTATGCATAAATTTTAATGGCCTTGATAATTCAGGAGAAATTTTTTTTCTACTTAGGGAAGCCGGAGTCAAAGTTGCGGCTTGGCTGGTGGACAATCCATTTCATGTCATCTCAGGCATTAAATCTAATTATTGGCGTGAAGTTCCACTACTGGTGACTGACCATTGGTTCATTCCTGCCCTTGAACAGCACGGCGCTCAGAAAGTTGAGCATCTCCCTCTGGCTACGGACCCGCAGATATTTAACTATGATGTCCTTCCTTATCCCCTTCTTGAAGAGCGCACGGTTTTTGTAGGGCGCTCAAGCTTCCCGGCCAAAGACAATTTTTTCTCGGGCTGCACATTCAGTATGCAAGACGAAGCGGCAGCCGTACAGGCCATCGGCCAAGGAAAGAAGCCTGATTTCGAATGGTGGGCAAAGCGCGATAATCTAGATGAATTCTGGCCGGGACGCGGAATACGGGCAACTGGATTCAGAACGGAACAGTCAGGGCTGCTCTGGCGTATTCTGTCATTGCAAAATGCCGGAGACAAAATTACAGTTTTCGGAGATGACGGCTGGAATAAATACCTGCCTCGGACGGACATAAGACCCCCGGTAGATTATTTCACAATACTACCCTCAGTCTACGCCGGGTCAGGAATCAGCCTGAACATGACCAGCCCCCTTTTACCCTGCGGACTTACCCAGCGCAACTTTGATGTTTGGGCTGCCGGCGGTTTCCTGCTTAGTGATTACACAGCCGGTTTATCCATCTTCCCAAAAGAACTTGTTGAACACTGCTCTTTTAAGACTCCCGACGAACTGCCGGCAAAAATTGAATTCATAAAAATGCGCCCGCAGCTGACACTAGAGCTTTCAAAAATTTGGCATAAAGTTATAATTGAAGAACATACATATGCCCAAAGAATACATAAGATACTTAATTTTATTAACTAAACACATTTAATGAAGAACGGCATATTTTTTGCTTTTTCTGATCTCAGAAACTCTAATCAAGGATGATAACGAGATGCGGAAATTGTTTGTCTGTCTGACCTTCTTCATATGCTGCCTGAGCGGATGCTCTGCTTCAGTGCTTCTGCCGCCCTTACCCGGGCCGATGCTGATACCTTCATCTGTGGGCTCGGTCTACAACGCTTACGCCATAAGCACAGACGAACGTGGATTCCAGACTATAATCGAAGATGAAATGCTCGAGACAAGCATTCAATCACAAATACTTGACGAAAAGGGTTTAAACATACTGGACCTGAGCACTTATGCATACAATGGGCACGTCTATGTAGTTGGAGAATATGATGAAAAGGAAGATTTCAACCGTATCCGCAAGATCGTCAGAAAAAACAAGAAGGTAAATTCACTGACAACATATCTGTTTGCTGAAGATGAAAACGCATGCAGCAAGGCCGACGATTACATGATCCAGATGGCGATAAAAAGCGCCCTGCTCACTGATAATTCAGTTTGGGGGGCAAACATTGCTGTAAAGTCAGTGCAATGCAATGTTATACTTGTAGGCAGGGTAGCCAGCATAAATGAGGCTATTGCCGCCAAGAGAATTGCCATGGATACTGAAGGGGTGAAGGGAGTAAAATCGTTTATCCGCTCCACCCGGCAGAATAAGTACATAAAGCAGGAACAAAAAATCGCCGCGGCACTGCGCTAGACTAAAACTTTTACGACAAATCTAAAGAGTAAAATGGTCGCGGAGTTTTCCTTTCATCAGTTCAATATCTCCAGATCCGATAGCTTCTACAATCAGCTTATGCTCATTTGCATGTGCAGTGAGATCCATACCGTCTTCAAAATTTTTCTTTGCCAGAGTAAATATCCAATAATCATTGGCCAACGCCTCCCATGAACGCACGAGAGAACTATTACCGGAACACTCCACAATGGTCCGGTGGAACTCAAGATCAGCCAGACCTATTGCCGTCAGATCTCTTCTTGCAATGCCGGAAAGCATTTTTTCGACACTCTCTTCAAGATGATTAATTTCAATTTTATGCAGCTCAAAACCCCACCCTAGCGCCAGAGGTTCCAGCTCTCCCCTCACAGCATAATACTCATACAGTTCACCGGAGGAAAGCACTTTAACCCGAGACCCCTTATAAGGTTCGGTTTCAACAAATCCACGAGCCGTCAAATCCCTGATAGCTTCCCGGACAGCTCCCTGGCTTACCTGCAACTCACGGGAGATTCGTGTTTCAACGATTTTATCTCCAGGCTTTAAATATCCACTCAAAATACAGTCTACAACATGTTCTACAACATCATCCCGCAATACGCGTCTTTTCAGGCCAGCATTGGCAACCATAAGAATCCCCCTGAGAATTAAACCGGACGACTGCCCCCCTCAAAAATGCAATTAGTCCTTGTGCGTGGAATCTAACCACTTTTCAATTCAATAGCAAGACCGTAAGCAAACGCTCCAACAATATATTATTTAATATACACAGATATAAAACAAACTATCGTAACTTTATTAAAACAATTTACACACGTAAAACCAATGCAAAAATACACAAATACATGTTTTTATAAAACATATCACCATATACACTATTTAAATAACCTATACGAAACAAAACAAACTTCACTAAAGACATCAAAAAACAAACTGCTACATTATTTAAAAAAAGACTTTACCACAGACTTACAACATCAAAAATAATTGATTTTAAAAATCTTGATAACAATAAAAAAGGGGAAGACCGCTCTTCACCAAAAGAGCGGTCTTTATAATTGTATTGTAGAATTATCTACACTGCCCTACCTAATCAGCACAGACCTGCACTGCTGGCAACATGGGTAAGATGCGCTTATTTTTGATCTTCATGCTCAAAAAATACCTCCCTCAAATTTCTCACTTGCATGCAACTGCAATCTTTGTTTTCCATTACATGCGGTTTAATCAACCAATCAGTTAGATTGTAAAATACATGAAATGGTTATTGAATAAAAAAAGGTCCTTCACTAAAAAAATGAAAGACCATGCTTTTAAATACCTTGACTATTGGCTGTCTTTATTTACGCGCCAATTGCAGGCAACCTGATAATAAATTTAGAACCCTTACCTTCTTCTGACTCCACGAGGAACTCGCCTTCGTGATTTCTGGTAATTATAAAGTATGAAACGGAAAGCCCCAACCCGGTTCCCAACCCCACCCGCTTTGTGGTGTAGAACGGTTCAAAAACACGCTTACGGACATCCTCGTCCATCCCAGGCCCGTTGTCTTCTACTTCGATGCGGACAAACCTGCCGTCTTTACGGGTTCGCAAAGTCATCGTAGGTCGTTCACCGCCATACTCCTTCTCAGACATTGCTTGCGCGGCATTTTTGAAAATATTAAGAAAAACCTGCTCTATCTCAGTTTCAGTAATTCCTACCATAGGCAATCCCTGCTCATAATCCCGGCGTATTTCAATCACCTTGAAATCATACTTCTTTTTAAGATCGTAATCATTCTCGGCAAGGCTCAAAGCCTTTTCAAGAACACTCCGCACCTGCGCATGGGTGCGGGAAGACTCACTCTTACGACTGAATTCGAGCATATTGCGAACGATGGAAGCGGCCCGGCGCCCTGCGTCGCTAATGCCGCGTAAATAACCGAGAATTCCGCGCTTATCCAGATACTGGTGTACTTTATTCAGATCAAGACCAATCTCCGCAGCGACTTCAACATTTTTCCTGAGCGATGGGGAAAGCCTTCTTTCTGTTCCCTGAACACCGGAAAGGACAGCACCCAGCGGGTTATTAATTTCATGAGCCATGCCTGCCGCCAATCCGCCGACTGACATCATCTTTTCAGTTTGAATCATCATATCTTCAAGACGCGACTTCATAGTCACATCATCAATCAAAACAACCACATCTCGGCTGTCCACACTCTCTAGCAAAGGATAAATTTTAATATTTTTATATTGGACATGCCCATCGCTATTAAAGGGAATTTTATTCTTCTCGCGAACATCAAGATTATCAACTGCCTCTTTAATAAGGTCCTGCTCACTCTGCAATTGCGGGAAAACCTCAAAAAGAGATAATCCGCAAACCTGATCATACGTATATCCTGTTTCTTCTTCAGCAGATCTGTTCCACTGATTGATACGTAATTCTCCGTCAACCCCGACCAGAATTGTTGGCATGGAATCAATGGTATTTTTAAGCAGGTTACGTAGACGGGCCAGCTCATTCTCTGCTGTCTTTTTTTCAGTAAAGTCATAAGTAATACCCATATAGGAAGTTACTTCCCCGTCTTCACTGCGGACAACCATAGTACTGTCTGCAATCCAGTATACGCGGCCCGACGGGTCGACGATCCGGTACTCATGATTGAAATGTTCAACTCCGGAGTCGACATACTCCTGCACCTCCTTCTCCATTTTGCCAAGATCATCGGGATGTATAATTTCGCCGTATTTAATTTTACCGGAAATGAAATCTTCAGCACTGAAACCAAGTTGATTTACATTCTGGGAAACAAGCTCGACCGGCCATCCTTTTTGATTCTTCCATTTGAACAGAACCATCGGGCTTTTTTCGACAATCAGATTAGACTGCCGTAAAGCTTCCTCTGCTTTTTTACGCTCGGCAATATCACGGATAAGATTGAGCCGCATCTCATTAAAAGCATCGGCTACCCGGTCAATCTCATCAGGTTTGGACAGCTTCTTGCGCCGGTTAAGAACAAGCTTGCGGTCAAGATTGTTGATGTCTATTTCCTGAACATATTCAGCCATGGTTTGCAGATGGCGGGTGATCATATAGTGGATAATCATGAGGATAAAAAGGGCCACCAAAAATGTTTTTACCGCCTGCGTAAGCAAAACTATAAACACTCTTAGCTTTAAGCGTTTAAAAACATTATTTAAATCCGCTACAGCTCGTAGCTGCCCAACCTCAACACTCTTGCCGTCCACAACGTGAATCAGCGGAAAAGTCTTCTCAATAGTATTCTCACCGGAAGGAACCGCCCCGATAAAGGCTACAGGCTCAACAGACCCAAACGACATCTCAACAACTTCGAGATATCGCATTCCAGGCAATTTCAACGCCCCTTCGAGCTGAATTTTTACATGGTCAATATTGATATCCCAAAGGCTCGCCGCGATAGTATTCACATAACTATGCTCTATCTGTCCGAAACCTTTCTGAATTTCACTGACGTCGCTGCGATATTCCATGTACAGCTGCAGGCTTGTGCCAAGAATTGTAAAGAAAGAGCTGCAAATCAAAATATAGACAAGAAGCTTATATGGAAGGACTTGTCCCTTTCTTATTCGGAAAAACTTGCCCATATTCTCCACCGGGATAAGATCAGTTGGATAAAAGAAAAACAGTTTTAAGCATGAACACTTTAGGCTATATTGACATAAATTGCTAAAGGATAAAAGATTCTTTTATAGCCAAACAACCATTACTGACCAAAACCAACCAGGCTGCATCTAATAAAGTAACAGACTCTCAACGGAATCTTAGGATTAAATATGTCCTTTTACTCAATATCCTCAATTACGCATACTACGCGCCCAAGAATTCCGGTTCTATACGCAATCCTGTTTTTTTTGCTTTTTGCAGTGCAGGTTAATGCAGCAAGCACCTCATCAATTTCAATAGATACAATGAATAATGAAGAATCAGACCAGTTTTCACTGAACTTGAACATTCCCGCCAGCAACGAGACAACTGAGATCGACCTCCTGACTACGGAGTTGGCACATATTCCCAGCAGCGAAGAAGTGAACCCGCCAACAGCTGATGAAGTCCATCCATCAGCAGAGCTTAAAGATATTATCAAGCAGATAAAAAATGGAACCATGCTTAAGATCTCAAACAAATCCAGCAGTAAAAAGAACTACTCCATTGATAAGGAAGGTCTGGAGATAATAAAAAAAGGGGCTGAGGTTAAACAGGCAACAGAAGTTCGCCCCTCACCAGCGCTTGAAGCAGTTCTCAATGCCTACCGGAACGGAAGCCTCAATTACGCCAGAAGAGATATCTCAGATATGGAAGATGAACTTTTCTACCACCAACCATATGCAGAAATTGATTTGGCTTCGATTTATGATCTGGTTGTCCTCCAGACCGGACGAGACATATTTCTTTCTCTCTATTATCACGATCTTCGCCATAACAAGATATCGGCAGAAGAAATGGCATCCAGCCGCATTAAGGATTTAGAACAGACTATCGCTGCCATTAAGATAAAAGAAAGTAGCAAGCAGAATAAAGAACTTGACCAGATAGTTGAGCAGCGTAACAAGCCACAGGTAAAAATCAGTCTCATCCCCAAGCAGACATTCGCGCGTAAGGTTCTGAACCTCTTAGGTATCAGGCGCAAAAACGACGTCGTAGACTACGAACAGCTGAGCGTAAACTTCAGAGCGTACAAAAGCTGGAGTAAGCATATTGAGGATGTGGACGAAATGCTCCGCCGCAAAAGGAAACGTAAAATCCAGTTGATTCATCAGCGCAGGTATAGACCTTCCAGACAGCTTGGCTGCGGAGACCCTGCTTATCGCGGTGCATGCCCTGAAGGGCAACTGGAGATCAATCCTTACAAAAAAGGCAATATCAGATTTATAAAACCATAAATCAAGGAGCAGCTAATGCTACTCCTTGTGCTCGGCCCATTTGTTGACCGCTTCCAGAAACATGAAAGACTCAGTGGATTTGATGCTTCCTATATTTGAAAGGTCATCCACCAAAAACTTACGGAAGGCGTTTCTCGACGGAACAAATACCTCCAGCAGGAGATCAAACCGCCCGGAAACATTCATAACAGACTGGACTCCGGGGACCTTTGCAATCTCTTCCATGATTTCAGGATTGGCCCTTTCCTCAAGGTTGATACCGATCATGGCAATAAGGCTGTTCTCAAAGTAGAGAGGATTTACAGAAGCTGTAATTCTCAAGTAATCATTTTTTATCATCCGCTCAGTGCGTAGACGCACTGTTCCATCGGAAACACCAAGTTTGCGGGCGATATTCTTATATGACTCACGCCCATTACGTTGCAATTCTTCAATAATTTTACGATCCACCTCATCAAGTACCAAAGGACGCTCTTTCACTCGGAATCTCCTTTACTTAATATAAATTCATATTATCTAATTTAACGAAACATACATAGGTGAAAAATAACAATTCCGTCAATATCTGATTCTATTAACTATTTTTTAGAAATTTACGAGCTTTTTTACAATATACAAAAAAACTATTATTAAAATTTTGCTTGACACAATTTAGTGTATTGATTTTTAAATAACGCGTAGCAACACTATTTACGGACGGGAGAAACCTATATGAAAAATAATTTACTTCAGGCACTTTCAGCCCAGACCGAAGAGTTGAAAGCCAACGGCCTTTACAAAGATGAAAGAATCATAACATCCCAGCAACAAGCCCTTATTTCGGTAAAGGGCGGGCAGGAAGTACTCAATTTCTGCGCCAACAACTATCTGGGACTGGCTAACAATCCTGATCTTATTGAGACAGGCAAGAAAGCTCTCGACAAATACGGATTCGGCCTTTCTTCAGTACGCTTTATCTGCGGAACACAGGACGTGCATAAAGCTCTGGAAGATAAAATCAGCAAATTTCTCAAAACCGAAGATACCATCCTTTACAGCTCCTGCTTCGATGCAAACGGCGGTCTCTTCGAGACCATCCTTGATAGTGAAGACGCGGTTATCAGCGATTCTCTCAACCACGCTTCCATCATTGACGGTGTACGCCTCTGCAAAGCAAAACGTTTCCGTTACAAAAACAATGATATGGCCGACCTCGAAGAGCAGCTCAAGGCTGCTGAGGGGTGCAGGTACAAACTCATCGTAACCGACGGTGTTTTTTCCATGGACGGAATCATCGCCAACCTCAAATCAGTGTGTGATCTGGCTGACAAGTACGGCGCACTGGTCATGGTTGACGACTCCCACGCTGTGGGCTTCATCGGCGAAAACGGACGTGGAACCCCTGAATACTGTGGTGTGCTGGATCGAGTGGACATCATCACAGGAACACTCGGAAAGGCTCTCGGCGGGGCTTCCGGCGGTTACACTTCCGGACGTAAGGAGATCATCGAATGGCTGCGCCAGAGATCACGCCCTTACCTTTTTTCAAACACCCTTGCCCCGGTTATCGCATCCACTTCCATCGCTGTGTTGGACATGATTTCCGCAAAACCGGAACTCCGTGAACGTCTTCAGGAGAACAGCCGCATTTTCCGCACTCGCATGGAAGAAGCAGGCTTCAATCTCGTTCCAGGCAACCACCCCATCATCCCGGTAATGCTGGGAGATGCTGTCCTCGCCCAGAAAATGGCTGCCGGACTGCTCAAGGAAGGAATCTATGTAATCGGATTCAGTTTCCCGGTTGTTCCCCGCGGTCAGGCACGCATTCGCACTCAGATGTCTGCGGCTCACACCCCGGAACAGGTTAACAAAGCAGTCGACGCATTCATTAAAGTCGGTCGTGAACTTGAAATTATCAAATAATAAGGCGTAATAAAAATGAGCACAATGAAAGCCCTCGTAAAGAGTAAAGCCGAAGAAGGCATCTGGATGGAAGAAGTTCCGGTACCGGAATGCGGACATAACGATGTCCTGATCAAAGTTAAAAAAACCGCTATCTGCGGAACCGATATCCATATTTACAACTGGGACAGCTGGGCCCAGCAGACCATACCCGTGCCCATGGTTGTCGGCCACGAATTTGTAGGTACAATCGAAAAGCTGGGCAGCGAAGTTCAGGGTCTGGCCCTGGGCGACCGCGTATCCGCTGAAGGACACGTAACCTGCGGCCACTGCCGTAACTGCCGCGCAGGTAAACGCCACCTCTGCCGCAACACAATCGGTGTCGGCGTAAACCGCCCCGGCTGTTTCGCTGAATACGTTTGTGTTCCCGCTTCCAACGTTTTCAAACTGAATGACGCCATCAGCGACGACGTAGCCTCTATCCTCGATCCCCTCGGAAACGCCACCCATACTGCACTTTCCTTCGACCTCGTAGGCGAAGACGTGCTCATTACCGGTGCTGGCCCTATCGGCATGATGGCTGTTGCCATTGCCCGCCATGCAGGAGCAAGACATATTGTAATCACTGACCTCAATGATTACCGTCTTGATCTTGCCGGTAGCATGGGCGCGAGCCGTACTGTAAACGTGAGCAAAGAAAAGCTGGAAGATGTAATGGCTGAACTCGGTATGACCGAAGGTTTCGATGTCGGCCTTGAAATGTCCGGCAGCCCTGTGGCATTCAGCGATATGCTGGACAAAATGAACCACGGCGGCAACATTGCCCTGCTGGGAATTCTGCCTGACAACACAACCATTGACTGGAACCAGGTTGTTTTCAAGGGACTGAAACTCAAAGGTATCTATGGACGTGAAATGTTTGAAACATGGTACAAGATGGCATCCATGCTTCAGTCCAGCCTTGATGTAAACCCTGCTATCACCCATCACTTCAAAATCGATGACTTCCAGAAAGGATTCGATGTGATGCGCAGTGGCCAGTCCGGAAAAGTTATTCTCGACTGGACCAAATAATAAAAATTAAATGGCAGGTGATTCCAAATGAATCGCCTGCCATTTTCCAATGTTCTCCCCTCGTCTATTCATTAGTTCTTCATTGAGGCATAAAGCCTGCGTACATGCCGTTTGCTGATTCCCAGCCGCTCGGCGATATCACAGTTTTCCACCCCGTAATCTTTCAATTCAGCTACCTTCACAGCCAGTCCTGCATGCTTCAAAAATCTGGTTGAAACATACACGCTTTCGTGTGCGAATTCGTCCATCACGCTTAAAGCCGCCTTTTCCGGGCATTTCATCCCGGATTTAACATGGTTCATCTCGCGAACCAGAACATCATAAAGTGCATTCTCCCTCATCCGTTTAACTCCATATAGTCATACTTAATAAAATATAGACTACACGCTAAATTGGACACTTTCTGCCAGAGCATGTCAGGAATTACAAAGAAAAGGGCCGACTTACCTAAAAGACGGCCCTGAATGCGATTTTTAATTGTTAATGGACTGGCAACTAAAATAAATTTTTAATTGCCCCGCCAATTTCCTGAACAGGATTTTTCTTAGATTTAGTTTCGCCATCAGATTTTTTGCTGCCGCCGAAGGTATTACCTATCCCTTCAAGAACATCACCTACGCCTTCAATGACACTTCCTGCGATGTTGAACCCAGACTTAGCCAGAATAGCGGCAAAGCGGGGCATATTGACCATTACAGAAGGATCAGCAACATCTCCCTTAATCGTGACGGGAACTGTCAGGCCGATGAGGTCTTTCATGCTTTTGCCGCCCTGCCCTTCAAGGGTGCCGACGACTTTTGCATCCAGAGCATAGTCGACCACCATTTTATTCAGATCGAGTTTACCCGCTCCAGCTGCTCGCAGCAGTGGTGATTTCATCACAAGGTCACGGTTATCCGCAATACCGTTTGTGATCTTGGCAGTAGCGGAAACCTCGCCGAATTCAGTACGCTTGCTGTCACGCTTGCCCCACGCTCCACCGGTCAGAATGGAAAATGCATCACCGACAAGGTAAACAAGGTCGAAACCAGAGACATAACCATCGAGGACCTTGAACCCGAGATCTCCATTCAGATTAGCATAGACAGTCTTCATATCGTTACCGCTGGTGCTCAATCCGCTGTTAAAACTCATAGTACCGGAGAACTTATCCTCCCCGGTCGTCTGTCTGGCAAGATCAGCCCCGTCCAGCCCGGTCAATCCTGCATTTACGGACATCACCGGATCCTTGCCGCGCACATCTATTACAGCCGAAGAAGTAAAAGCACCTTTAGCCAGATTAAATGACGCAGGCTTAACAGTAAGCACGCCGTCTTTTGCTCTGGCGCGAACCACCACTTCGGTGATGTTGGCTTTCTTAGCAATCAGATGCTTGATGTTCAGATCAGCCTTAAGAGTCAGTTTACGCAACAGATCTACCGGGATAAGGCCCTCACCGGATTTGGGCTCTTCCTTAGCGGCAGGCTTTTCATCTTTGGGGGCAGCCTTCTTTTCTCCTACCGGGGGCAGGTAGCTGTCTACATTAATCTTATCTATGCCAAGCTGTGCCACAATATCAGGCCGATCCGGATTGGAAAAAGAGAAAAGTCCTTTAATCTTTGTTTCATCAAGATTAATCAGAAGGTCTTTAATCGCTATGGACTTGGGACTCCCTGAATAATTAAAATTCATACCCACGGAAGTAAGGGCTTTACTGTCTGTTGTATTAAGCTCAATGCCCATCTGCTCCATGGTCTCCTTAAGATTAAAACCGGGAACATTCATATCACCGGAAAAGCTGATAGACCTTGAATTCAAGCCCTTGGCTGCAAGACGCCCCTCAGCACTCAGGCCGTAAGCATTCATCACCAAACTTGAAATATCGGCCGAGCCTTTAAGCATATCCATTGCAGCGTCACCGCTAAGATTGATCGTTCCTTTACCACCGGGGACAGCCTGCCCAACGGCATCAACCACCACGCTAAGTCCATTGACAACAAACTGCTTGAAATCTGGAGAGAATGAAGCTTTGCCGGAAGTGTTTATATCGGCTTTAACTTCTGGCTTTGTTGAAGAAAGAACAACATGCACATTGAAATCAAACGGATTTCCGGGAGCAAAGCCCTCAATAGTGATATCGCAATCGTCAACAGCCTGACGAACATCATCCTTGCGGTCATCCCAGACAATACCTGCATTCTGAATATTCACGCCGCCAACGGAAAGGTTGATCGGTAAACCGGACTTTTCGTCGGAAGAAGTCTTTTCCGCTTTATGTTTCTGTTTATCTTTATCACTGGAAGTCAGATCATCCCAGTTGTTTACCCCCTGCTTGTTACGCATCAAGAACATCTGAAGATCAACAACATCAATATTTCTCAATTCAACTTTACCTGTAATAAGAGGCAGCAATTTGAGACTAACGTCAGCGGATTTCAGGCTGAACATATTTTTTTCTGAGAAACCTTTAGCATTGGAAAGGGATATCCCGCCGGTTTTGACTCCAATCCACGGGAAAACGGACAATTCAAGATCTCCGTTGAACACAAGATCCCGACCGGTTTGTTTCCGCACTGCATCTTCAATCTCAGCTTTATAATCATTTGGATTAATCAGCATAACGGCCAAAACCATTGCCGCCCCCACAAGCACAACCAGCGCCGCCAGCGCTCCCATTATAATTTTTACCGCTTTACTCATTTTCAGACTCTCCGTTCAGCATTGAATTTGACATCTATCATTATAACTTCACCCGCTGGTGAAAAACATTTATCAAAAAATACACTTTCTAAATATATCCTCTACAGCTATAAAATCAAACTATAAAAAGTAATAAACACAGACTACAGTGCTTAAGCTGCCTATTTGGTAAAAATCAGCCAAAAGCATTTGCAAAGAACGTTGGAATAAGGCAAAAAATCCACATGAAAAATAAGCGGTATCTACTTTTGGCGAGCGTCATCGCCTACATATTATATCTCGTGACAATGGTTAAGCTTCCCGGCCTATTGGACGGCCTGATCGGTTCTGAATGGCCTAAGATGGTTGGTCGCCGATTTGCACGCAGGATGAATGATACAACCCTTCTATATTTCTGCTTTGGGCACATGGCTATATTCGGTGCTATAATTCCCCTTGCCATAGCCCGGAAATTCAAACTCAAGCCCCATAGGAAAGTTCCCGGAACCATTCTATGGCCCAGCATAGCAGTCCTCCTAGGGGCATTTCTATTCTATGCGCAATATCAAGGATTTCTGGACAACATGCTCAATCCGGTACCTAATCCGGCTTATATGACCGAAGCATTTTTCTACATTTTCCCCCTGACACTTGGTATGTGCATATACTCCTGTTTCCTGCTGCCGCGTGCAATCATGCATGTGCTGGATAAAAACAAGTTTTCGCCAATTCTGGAAGCCCTGATAGCAGGCGTGAGCATGCTGATTTCGTGGAAAGTCTACACCATGAATCCACATCTGGTTCCGGAAAAAATATTCTGGACCGGCATAGTCATTGCCGCTGCCGGAGCCCTTTCCGGGTCATTTTATCTTTCATTTCTGGCGTGTTTCTCAACTCTCTACGGAGCATCAATGGTAATCCCTGTTTTTCTTGAAATTCCATGGGAACCCATGCTTCCGGGATTCATAGCCGCTTTTGTTCCTTTCTGTCTTTACCTGCACTCAAGAGACACCCGGCAATTTCCGCCGCAGTAACAAAAAAAGGGGAAGGATCAATGATCCTTCCCCTTTTTTATATAAAATTCAACTAACTCAACTCAGCAGTTTCTTTAATTCCTGTAGCTCGATGTGAATTTCTTTTAAAATTTGTTTTTCATGTCCGCCAGAACCGCTTTCAGCGCTGAATAAGGGCAGCCGCGAAACTACTTCAGGAGCAAGGCTTGCTGCCTGCACTCTCTCCTTAAAATCATCCTCAGGAGAATCAAGACGTTTGCGGGCCCCTTCAATAGTCAGACCTTCATCATGGAGAAGAGTCTTAATCCGGCTGATCAATTCTATATGACTATCATTATATAAACGTTGCCCGGATGCGGTTCGGATAGGTTCCAACTGCTCAAACTCGCCCTCCCAAAACCGCAACACATACGATTTCAGTCCAACAAGCTTGGCCGCCTGCCCGATTTTATAAATTTTTTCTTCGCTCTGCCCACTCATAAAAAAACTAGTATCAGAGAGCAATGCCTTAGAAAAGCCTAAACAGGCAAATATCTTCCCGATGATAATAAAATTATCTCAGAAAAAACGGTAAAAACCGCGCGAAACAGCTTGGGAACTCTTGGCTCAACACACTGATTATTTTAACAAACAAACACAATCATAAAAAAAATTAAAAACCTGCTTGACAGCAAAGCCCCTCTTACGTAGAACCTTCTTCGTCGACAGCGAGTCGGCACAAAAAAATAGGCGCGTAGCTCAGGGGGAGAGCGCTTGCTTGACACGCAAGAGGTCAGCAGTTCAAAGCTGCTCGTGCCTACCAGAGAATTCAAGGACTTACGTTAACAAAACGTGAGTCCTTTTTTCGTTTAGGGTCAACATTTTAGGGTCAACATGTTGACCCCCGGCTATTTTTTAACCTCAGACTGAGGCAATAGCCCTGCCCCACGGAGAAATAAATCAGTCTGTATTTATTGATCAAATATCGAAAAACATTGTTTCTTCGCTAAAACAACATACTCCCTGACGCCTTGCTTTTCAGGCAAGAGGTCTCTCTGTACACCTCCTCTCATTAAAATTAAAATTGCGATCAAAAAAGCCAGCCTCTAAGAGACTGGCCTTAAAACTGTTATTAATCAATTATGAAGCCGAGATCGCGTATTTGCGCAATTCCTTTCTGCCGTTCAAATCAAATTTACTGACCATTCGATTGCAATACGTCTCTACCGTACGGCGGCTGAGCCCAAGTTTGTCCGCAATTTCAGTATTTCCGAATCCCTGTCCCATCAGGCTGAATATCTGTCTCTCCCGGTCACTCAAAGACTCTTCCAATCTCTCTTCTTTTTCGTTTTGCTCCAAACATTGAGCAACACAGGGACTGAGGTATTTTTTCCCAGCGAGAACAGTATCTATTGCCTCGAAAAGGATATCCGCGTCTTCCTGTTTGGACACGTAGCCAATAGCACCGCTACGAAAAGCACGATCAATCAGTCCGGCCTCTTCGTGCATTGAATAGACCAAGGCTGCGATATGGAGCCTTTCGAGATCAGGAATCAGGTCAAGCCCGCTCCCATCCTGAAGAGACAGGTCAAGCAGGGCTATATCAAAATTCTGCTGGTCCAAAACTTTCCGGGCCTCGGCGAGGCTGTTAACCTCTGCGGATATCCGATGCTGCCGTGTACCCAGAAGGATTCCCAATCCTTTTCGGATTGCAGGATGATCGTCAATGAGAATAATATTTAGGGCGGAAGGATTATCTGTCATTGCCCACCTCGGAATTTTTATTTGATTTAACGCATGTGGCAATACATCTGACGACAGTACCGCCTAGGGGACTTTTTTCTATTGTCAGTTGCGCACCGATTACTTTTGCCCTGTGGTACATGATACTTGTACCTAGTCCTCCGTCTTCATTTTTCGAAGCACTTCGTCCTACTCCGTCGTCACTTACTGTCAGAGCAATCCTAGAGGCTTTGCAACAATTAAGTTGAACATGGATATTTTTAGCCTCTGCGTGTTTCGCTGCATTAGTGAGAGCCTCCTGAGCTATACGGTACAAGGCTGTTATGTTTTCATTCATACACTCATCGCATGGGCAATTTTGGTTAAAGGTAACCCGTATGCCTGTTGTCTTGGCGATGCTACGGACCAGAGCCTCCAACGAGGGGCCGGAATTTCCATGTTCAACAGGCCACAGTCCACGGGCAATTTTATAGGCCTCCCGAGTTGAGGTCTTTAGTATTTCCGCCAATTCCGCTAATTCTGGACCATCTTTATCTTTTACATGCCTATGTGACATAGCTGTTGCACGTAATCTGGCTCCAGTTAATTGTTGGCAAAGGCTGTCATGCAACTCGTGGCTGAGTTGACGGCGTTCTTCTTCGCTGATGCTGACAATTTTTTTCTCCAGCCTGTTTCTTTCTTCCATTTCTTCATGCAGTGACTGGTTTTTCTGCTCTAATTCAACGGAAAGGCGTTCCACAGAACTAAACGCATTGGAGAAAAGTTTGGATAATACCAGCGATTGAGAAAGTATAAATAAGCAAACAGCAGGTTCGACCAAATACACGGATTTTATGATTCCCATATGGACCAAAGGATCGTTAATGCCTGCGACAAACTGGATAATTAACCCGGTCAACAGGATTCTTGCGCCGGTCCGCTTTCGTTTCACACACAGGGAAACCCGGTGCAGGTAATATGCAGCATAGAGAAAAGTCTGTAGCAGACAGACTGCAATAAACCAGTAAAGCGGTAGCCCGGGAGCAAAGATAAGCAAAACAGAGAAAATAGCGATTCTGGCATCCAGCAAGTAAACAGGAAACGTATGAAATTCATTCGGGTATATAGTCTTTAGAAAACGGTATAGTAGTGACGCCCAGCAGACAAAGCAGGTTAGTGAGAAAATTTCCATGGATACCGAATTCCATCCGGGAAGTAGAAGGGAAATGACCCAGCGGGATGAGTTGGAAGTCACGCTGTAGCCAACGACCAACAAGCAGTATAGGCCAAAGTATAAGGGGGCTACGTCGCGTTTACGCCATAAGTAAAGTACAAGATGATATACCCCCATAACCAGCATGCATCCGGCGAAAAACAGTGAAATGGCCCAGTCCCGTGTCTGCAGAGCTTCCAACGGTCCGGGGCGGGCAATAAGGATCGGTTCACCAATCCCGCCTCTACGAAAATGGTAATTTGAGACCTGTAGAATTAAGTCGATAGACTGTCCCTGCAGTGGAACTTCCGCCAGTTTTAATGTTCGGGCAGGAGTTTCAGTCTCAGCAGATTTTCCCGGCATTCCGCTCTGTGCTATCAGCTCGCCGTTGGCCCATAATTTATAAGCCTCGTGGATGTCGAAAATACGAAGAGTCAACCGATCAACAGATTGATCCGCTAAGAGTCTCAGCCGGTATGTTGCCTGCCCGGTACTGCCTAGACGTTCTCCATCAATACTATGTCCTCGCCATGTTCCGGGTAGAGTAAAGAATCCGGACATTTCTGGTAATTTACTTCCTGAACTGAACTTGTCCGGCGTAAGTAATCTGTCCCAGTAAAACTCCCATTCTCCATTAAGGGCGAATATTCGTCCTTCTGAAAAGTCCTGCCCGCGCAGGTCGATCACGCCGTGCTTCGCGTAGGGTTTGTTTTCAGGTCTATCGACAGCGCAGCCCGTTAAGCCAAGCACTAGCGCGACTATCAGAAAATATACGACCTTATAATGTTTCAATTTTAGAATAGGAAAAATATTTTCTTTCACAACATGATACCCTGAACTGATTGCTAATAACTGAGTATTTGAACAGATTTTATTGTAAACGAGACTATACAAAAGCAGAGCATAGCAGACAACTTCTATATAAAAGCGATACTGCGTCCGTACTTTGGCGGACAGACACGTGCATAATTATATGTTATTTGTTCATTCTGTTTTGATAAACGGAAAACCATTAAGTCCTGTTTGGAGATTTTATAATGAAAATCCCATTAGTGTTTATGCTCCTACTACTTGTAGTAAGTGGTTGTGCTACTACGTCTGCCACGTCGCCCAAACGTCAGGCATATGAATCAGCAAAAATCGTTTCTGCAACCAAAATAGGGAGGACAAGTAAAGTAACTCGAACGTCAAAAGGTTCCAGCATCGTCAGTACAGCCAGATCACTTCTCGGTATACCCTATCACTGGGGAGGCCGCTCTCCTGAAACCGGCTTCGACTGTTCTGGTTTCGTCTGGTACGTGTTCAATCAGTACGGGATCGACTTGCCTCGCTCTTCATCGCAATTATTGTCTGTAGGTGTCCCTGCTGATAAATCCTCAATCCGTCCCGGCGACATTCTTATTTACAAGGTCAGCAAGAAAGGTAAATCCCTTCACGCTGCTATTGCGACTGGAAGCGGCACTTTTGTTCATTCACCTAGTTCTGGCAAGACAGTAAGTGAAGTGTCGATGTCGGGACCATATTGGCGTGGACGTCTAATTGGAGTTCGACGAGTTCTTTAGACAACCGGGCACTATACGATTCCTCAATTTTCCAGCTCATTAATTTCCTTCTTGATTTCAGAAATATCATTCTGCAATTGAGCCCCTTCGGGATTATTTTCTATCATTTTCTTTGCGAGTGACAAGGCGGATTTATACTCTTGCAAAGCTGCCCCGGTTTTGTCACTGGCTTCATGAATTTTTCCTATTTTGTAGTGTGTTACGACAAGATCACGCCGGAAATTATAATTGTCAGGAACGGATTCCACCAACTGCTTTTCGATATCCAGAACCCGCTCGTAGGCGGCTATTGCATCATCGAATTGTCCCAACTGCGCATGCGCTTTGCCGAGATTTCTGAACACAGACGACAATTCCCATTGATATTGAATACTTGTATGGACGTCATGCAGCACCGAGTTGAGCAGATCAAGACATACATGGAAAATCGCAATAGAGTCGGTCCACTGACCTACCAGATCATATTGCTCTCCAAGAAGCTTGTAGCTGATAAAAACAGCTTCCTTTCCTTTGGTTGCGTCCAGTGCGAGTACAGACTTACGTGCTGCCATTTCATAACCTCGGGCGGTTTCGGCTTTATCAGTAAGCCCAAGTTTATTTAGCAGACATCCATGTCTGTACCAAAGAAGACATAAGTTCCGGCTGGAATCTATGTTTTCAGGGGAAACAGCTATTAATTTTTCACAATACGCAATACCCTGTTCATATGCTGTAGCGGCTTTCTCCGCCTTGCCCAACCAGACATACAAATCCCCAAGCTTCAAATTTCCCACGACAATGCTCTGTAGCAACCACACATTGTCAGGATAGTCGTTATGAAGTCTTTCCAATATACTGAGGCTTCTTACGTATGCGAAATGAGCCTTAACTCCCTTATTCATGCGAGTATAAAGGTCTCCGAGCCGCTCATTGATTACTGCCAGATCTTGTTGTGCCTGAAAATGTGAAGGATTATCATCCGCTCGGGATTGGAATATTTTTTCCGCAGCAGTGTAATTCACATAGGCCGCATCCATATCACCATTCGCGAAAGCATCATTAGCATCACGGCTTAATTCAACAGCCTGATCTCTGGAATTTTGTGTAAGATCGGCCAAGGATGATGCCGCCATGCCGAAGGAGAAAAGCAACAGAAGAACCATAAATTTCAATACGGCTTGCCAAACACTAACCTGAATCACACTTACACTGATAGCAGACTCGCTATCGTACATCGCAACGGGCTTCAAAATAGTTACTCCTGATAATTGTTAATTCAATTAATTGTAGAGATTGCGAAGCGGCAATATCCCAGCTTCCCGGGCTCCGTTTATACTGATGTAGGTAACAGCCGAGGGTTTGTCTTCATATTCATTGATTGTTTTGATGCCGGAATCCTGAGCCTGATCAAGGTCCGCACACGCCAGCAGAGTGGGTTCGATAGGGATTATCGGAGCGTCTTTTTCCGCGGTACTGGAAACTCCGACCATCATATGACTCGGCAGGAGAATCAGATAGGCATTCAAGCCTATTTTTCTAAAAATAGAGGCAAGCAGCACAGCTCCATCAGCACAGTTTGCCTGTGCTCCACGTGTAGAGTCACCTACAAGGCGTACATGCTGGGCTGCGACCACATCAGATTCCACAGATGTCGTCGAGATGGAACTGTACCTGAAACCTTTGTCCTTCAGAACTTTCCAGATCGCTTCCATTTGGAGAGCCACATCCATCTCATCTCCCTGATAGCCGATAAATGCGTCTACATACCCTTTGCGCAAGGCCTCGCTGAGTATTTCATCGATGATAGGATCGCCCTCATTAACGTAGGCAGCAAACATTTCTGACCAATCCTCAAAGTTTTTGCCTTCGTCAGTGTATAGTCCAAAAAAACAGTCATTTACTGAACGGACAATAACGGTCTGTGTATGCTCGCCGACTTCCTGGCCATTGACGAACACTTTTGCGGTGACGTCCTCAGGGTAAGGCTGGCGAATGGAGAGTAGTTTTTCATATTCGTAGCGCAGATGGGGACTTATTTCATATACTGTGTTTGCATCGGGAAGAGTCACGGTCATCTTCGAGGGGCGAATGAGTTTAGTGCTCGTAATTTCCACAGTTACCCTGTCTCCGGGATTCACTGCACGGATGAACACCGAGGCCATTGCTAAAGGTGAACCGAATGTGTTGTCCTTACGGTTTACCCCGATATTTTCAGGATCAAGGGTGGACAGGGCGATAATAGCTGCGGGAAAGATTTGATCATCAAGCCCGAAAGCAAGAAGCCAGTCCCCCGGCGCAAAGCCTGCATCGTCATTACCGGTGGCCGGCTGAGGTTCAGGCGTGGATGTAACATCTGACTCTTTATCATCCGTCTGAGTTGCTGGAGTTTCAGTCTGTCCGGTTGATCTGGTCAAGTCGGTATCGGTAAACAATTCACCTGCAACGGTTTTATGTCCATCGGTTTTCCTTTGGTTGCTGACATCCCAGCCTGCCATCGCCTCACTGGAAATGAAAAGCAGCAACCCGATCAGCACGGCGCACATTGCCTCACTGGTTTGGCGATTATAATTAACGACTTTGTCCGACTGTCGAAGGTTATTGAAGAGAAATCCCATTTAACACTCCATTAATTAAAATCATGCCCATGTGACCTAATCATCTGCCAGTGTAGCGACCGTCTCTACCTTGTCCCTCAGGGCTTGACGGGCGACCATTACAGCCATCCCAGCCATGAGCGGCAGGTATTCCGGAGCCTTGGACGATATGATAAAGTTGTCGAAAATTACATTGCCCAAATCAATATTCAGTTTTCTGGCAACGGTCCCTATTTGCTTGCCATCAAGCTTTACCTGATAGTTGGAACCAAGGGTTGCGTTCATGCTGCGCAACTCCAATCGACCGAGGGCGGTGTCGCCCACAAAATGGACATGATGAAATATAAACCGTTTCTTGAGTCGACCTATTATCTGCCCCTTTTCAAAGAGATCGTAGGTAGGCATGAAATGGAAGATTCGCTTGGTCAAACCGAATAGTTCTTCGTCGCTGCCGGGTTTTGTGATGGAAAAAGTCTTACAGGGAATCAATGCTTTTATTTCCAGTATTTCATTTTCCTCTACATCGAACAGGTTAAACTCCTGTCCTTTCCAGCTGAAATCTTCATCAAAGATATAAATTTTTTCATCCTGATTGATACCGAGCGGGGTGAGATCGACTTCTCCCGTATTAACGAACTCCTGAACCCGGTTTGCCAATTCGGGAAGAATACAAGCACTGACAAATGAATAGCGGATGACATCTTCCAAGGTTTCGGGCTCCGGCTGGGAATCCAATCTCCATTTATCTGCTTCGCTAAACCTTATGAATGACGGCCTGTCGCTGAAGGCTACGTTGATGCTCCCTTTTCCGAACGTGTCGATATAAACGTATTCTCCATACACGTTTGGTCCAAAGATAATTACCTTGTTTCTGATACTTTTTATTTTACCGATCCAAGGCTTGCCGAGGATAGTCTCCAGCCCTTCAAAGGCGTTAAAAACGGCATCCAGTCCGACTTCTTTCGGGTTTGTGACCATTTTTACAGTATCGTTCATGGAGTTATAAATGCTTGCGCAGGCAAATTGCAGACAGGTGAAAGATGTAATGAGTAGTAGTGTTGCATATGTAGTGTACAGAGTCATCTCTGAGTCTGTATCGACAATAAATGCAAGATAGAAATAGTAACAACAGAATAGAAATGACCCAAAGGTGGCGGCCCACAACAATATTTTAATTAATATGGATTTTAATAAATGCATGGTTTGTTAGCTGTCTGTAGCAGGTTTAATTTTTTTTGAATTTTTAATGTTCTCCGGAGATCAAATGCTGTATTCAAAACAAATCTCCAAACAAATCATCACTATCGTCATCTGAATCATCGGCTCCGGCTTCGTCTACGTATGACTTATCTTCGTCCATTTCCCCCAACAGCGAATCGGCAAGTGTATCCAGTCCAATGCTGATACCGGCAGTCACCAACAACTGGGCCATTGCTTCCTCATCCAGACCGATAGAAGGATCATTGAGTTTTCCCTTCACACGCAATGGTAGAGGAATGTCCTTGACGGTATCCAGAATTTCGCCCTCAAGTCCGTCAAGCGAACCGACTACGGTGACCATTGCTTTATAATCAATTTTGTTATCAGGAAGATCAGCCCAGCCAGCTCCAATTGATTCCACCAGTGGGGAATCAAACAACAGATCGTTATTACTGATATGCCCGTTCTTCAGGGTCGCTGAAGCTTCAAGTCTGGAAAAATTGAAATTGCCTGTTTCGTCTCCTTCTTCATCCGCCCCCATGATCTTGTTCCAGCTGTCGCGGATCATCTTGGCAATATCTACACCTAGAACCGCTCCTTCTGTAACAGCAAAGGCAGCAGTTCCGCTCACGGTTTTCTTAATTTCATCTGGTGTTAATCCCGATCCTGAAAGATTATATTCAACCGAGGCGGTGCCGCTTATCACATCCTTGCCTAGCAGGTCCTGCAGCAAAGATCTGGTATCAAGTTCCTGCAATGTACCGCTTCCACTCCAGATGGGAGTTTCGCTATTTGTGTCAAGCCGGGTATGTGCCTCAAATTTCCCGTCATAGAGATTTAAAAAGGGTGCCACGGAAAGTACGCCGTCATGAGCATCTACGTTGATAAGAATGTTTGTGGCTTGAATATTCCTTACTTTAAAACTGTCTATTTTTAACTGAGCGTCCATAGTCAGATTGCGAAGTGCCTCCAGATTCAGTTCTTTCGCAGATTGGGCTGAATCAGTTTTATGTTCTGGTTTGTTTCCTGATTCCGGTTTAGTTTGCGAAGGCAGGTAACGGTCGGCATCAAAGGCATCAACCAGAGCGTTTATGGAGATTTGAGGTGTGGCGAAATCGACAATTTTACCGTTAGCTGTAAGCGTGCTGTCGTCGAGTTTGATAGTTAGGGCTTTCAATGCAGCAGAATTGTCGGTTCCGCTAAATTCTATTTCCGCTGAAAATCGTTTCAACGCGTCGGAATCCGGCATATCGGGAATATTTACCCCAAATTTTGTTATCAACTCGCGTAAAGATGTATTCGCCAGTTGTATGGTTCCATAGAAAGAAGGAGCTCCGCTCTGAACTTCGGCATGAACCTGCCCTGTAAGACTCAAGTCAAGAACTGACAGAGCAAGGTTCTCAATGGCTACTGTCTTGGCTACAGGGTTTAATTGAATATTTCCTGTGATCTGCGGCTGGAGAGTAATATTCGGCTGATCCAACTTGAATTCAAATCCGAGATCGAATGGAAAACTGGAACTCCCATGAATAGCACCTAGTCTCAGGTTGAGATTGCCGATGGATGTCTCTGAATCTTTCTGCAAATCCGTGTAAAGCAGGTTGGCGCCGGTAATCTCGACCCCTTGAACAGAAATGTCTTCAAAGTTCAAAACGCTGCCACCGTTCTCAGGGGCAGTGGGTAGATCGGTTGAAGTAATATCTGCCTCTTTACTGACACCAGTCAGATCATCCCAATTGGAGATGCCCTGAGAATTTTTGACAAGGTGCAAAGAAAGTCCATCTAATATGACCTTGCCGACAGACACTTTCCCGGACAGAAGCGGTATCAAGCGCAGAGAGACTTCCGCATTATTTATGCGAGCCATTTCAAGATCAGGAAATCCCGGAGCATTGCCTAAAGCTACGGCTCCGACTTTAAAACCGATGTATGGATAAAAATTCAGCCCGATATCGCCCTCAAACGTTAACTCTCGTTCGGTCTTTTGCCGAACCAGTTGAATTATTTCATCCTTGTATTCGTTGGGGTCAATGACGACCGTGACCACTAGGATAGCAGCAAGACAAAGGCTTACGACAGCGGCACAGGTAGCCAGTATTATTTTGACGGTTTTCTTCATTGCTCGGAATTCCTTCTTACATTGAAATGAAGGGAGCCTTAATCAAAACGTCCGGTTCCATCTGTAAAGAGCGTCAGTGAATCGAACTCTCTAAAATCCAGTTCCATGAGAGCCAGTTCCTGACCTTCATCATCAATGAGAGCTAAATCCAAATCCTTAGGTGTGCCGGATACGGATATTTTCAAGCCTTCACCGGGACGCAACACATCCCCTTTGAGCAGATTATCTCCCCACCATTTATCTTCAGCGGAAGACATGTAAACAGCGCGTATTTCGAAATTTGTTTCATTAAATACTACGACATCCTTTGCTAGAGCCGACCCCGCCATAAGCATGGAAATAGCCAATGTCAGAGTTAGGATTCGCCACGATCTGTTATTCACATTATTCTCCTCAATCTTGACTTTGTATGGCGGGTTTAAAAGCTCAGCTGGAAATAATTATTATCAGGCCGCTGTTTGATGCCGTTAAACAGAATCAGCAAGCCGGATGTTTTTGCTTGGGCTGGCATACCAATAGAGCAGTAACAATGCGCCAATTACAGTGAAAGTAAGCAGGAACCACCATCCAGAACGCCCGACATCATGCAGACGGCGAACGCTGACAGCCATAGTAGGAACAACGGTGATAAAAACGATTATATTTGAGGCGAGCAATGACCGAGTCAGGGGATCGGTACTTCCGAAAATAGCTGTATCGATAGTGTAGGCAATCATGGAAAGAATCCATGTAAAGAGTACCCAGTACCAAAACTCCGGTCTATCTGCGCGACCCTTAAATGTCGCATATTTCCGTATGCATGTTTTTACAGCTTCCATGAATTCCATTTCTAAATCTCCGTGGATTTGTGTATCTACTTATAAAAAAACGAAAACTGTGTCTGTCCGCCAAAGTGCGTACAGGGCTGGTTTTTCATTATATTTGGACTTTCAAGTGGGAGAGCTAATCAATAACATCAACGGTAACAGAAATGACTCCTGCATTCGTGTTGCCAATCGAACTGAAAGCGGCTCGCGAGAGGTCAATGATGCGTCCTTTCGTGAAGGGACCGCGATCATTTATCCGCACTATGACGCTTTTCCCATTTGCCACATTTGTTACCCGTACCCGTGTACCGAAAGGTAATTTTCGGTGTGCGCCTGTCTTCGCCTTTTTATCGTACAGTTCTCCGCTGGCTGTCGATCGTCCGTGATATTTATCGGCGTAGTATGAAGCTTTCCCTGACTGAGTATAGCTCGATGATTTTTTTGCCTGTACCGGAGCTGAAGCGCAGCCGAAACAGATCAAGCTCAACACGACAAAAATTGCTGGGAGTATTCGCATTGGATAATCCTTATTGAGATTATTGCCTGTAGGAAGAATCGTAGGGGATCACTACTATTCCTCCGTAGCGAGTAATTGTTATTGGTTGAGGGAGTCTCGAAGGATTTCGTTAACTTCAGGAAGGTTTGCTTCAAATTCCTGTTTTTCACCGGTTTTTGTGTCAACAAACACCCATTGAATTCTTTCCTGACCATCTCCGATTTCTTGGCAGGTAAATGTAAGTCCAACCATGTCTTCACCTTGGGCATCGTTGGAAATAGTAATGTGGTAGCAGGAATTGTTGTCACACATGCCACCTAAGTAGTAGTTGCCGAAATTAGGATCTTGAGCGGGGGTGCTGATCCAGAGTCCTTCTTTACCCTGACACAGACTGTTGGCTTGGGCGACAGAAACAAAGAGCATGAATACCAGTATAGCCGAAAATATTGTTGTAAAAAATCTCATCATATCTCCTTACTGCAATTCAAGGTTATGGACCCGCCACTCCAAGTCCGGATAATTGGTTATGAATCTTTTCCAAAAACAACCTTACCTTCCAGTGGCTTTATAAAGGATTAATAGATTACAATTGTGCATCTGTCTGTCCGTCAAAAGACGTACATTTCATACATATCAATTTAACTCATTCCCATATGGTGATTACTCATAAGAAGGAATATCCTGTTAAATTACTGTTTATCTAAAAAAAAGCCCCTATTGAAAAACAATGAGGGTCTTAGCTACGTTGCTGTTAATTAGAAAGAGACCAATAATCCCTTTAAATTTAATTTTACCATCAACTGTATGGGTCCCGACTGCGAGTATGATTCATCCCGAGATATTAAAGAAAAGCGTAATGCCATTGGTGCTTATGATCGATTCGATGACTGATAGGTTGAAAGCGATGCGGATTTGGAGGAAACTATGGTGTGCTAATGACCTGACTTATTGATCAGATTGGTGTGTGATACTGGTCCGCTACAGAGTGTTATTACGTAAGTGGGCATACCGCTGGACCAGTGCCGGTGTCTTGTGCGTGAGCATCTTTTTGCAGGGTGTAATATCCACCTGCCAGGAACTGTCGAGAGTGGAAGCGAAGACATGCCACAAGCAGTGCATGGGCTGAAGTCTTAGGGCAACCCGGCGTTGTCGCAGATTCTGCGACATGGCACATCTTTCGTTTAAAGCGCGAGGTGATGTACGAGTGAGTGTACGAAATTCTGGGCCTGCAATTATCGGTGGTGTAGATCTCACAGATAATGGAGATCATGGTACCACTCATTTACGGAGAGGAAGACTATATAAAAGAATACACACAGGAAGAAAGAAACGGAAAAATCGTTAAAAACTGTCTTAATTACACGTGTACTGGTGGTGTGATAATTGACTTTAACGATGCAAACTGGACCAGAAAACTAAAAAAATCCAAAGACACAATTACTATTACAAGTCGTATTTTAAAAAACGAAGTCGCTGTCTTTCGGTGGAAAATACATAAACTAATCTACGTTGAAAAAACATTTAAATATAGTAATGCAAATTACAGTTTCAAAGAAATAGATATCTTTGCCACAGGCTAAGGCATAATTCGTAGAGAAAGGATATATCCCGAAATATCCAGTCCATACGTTGTATTCAAATTGGTTGATCGAAATACCCGTACTGCGGTACAGGAGCTTTCTTATGATGAAGATCGTCTTCAATACCACCCCACGATCCCCAGTATCATACCCAAAAAAAGAGGGAGTATCATTTTAAGACACTCCCTTCTTTACCGGAATATCCGGCAATACTTCGACCGCTTTATCTGTCTGCAATTAATTCATTTGCAATACTTACAACCTCAGCCTGTGCTGCGGAAACATCTCCATCAGGCATTCCACTCGCCAACGAAGTTGCCCGAACGACTTTCAGATCAAACCCGTAAAGATTTAAATATACGCTATAACGTTCGATTACATCCCTATGCCTGTCTTCAGTTTCGCCTTGGGTAAGAATCAAAATGGCTGTCTTTCCTTCAGGAATACGTGATGAGTATGGATCAGCTTTATTGTAATCCACATCAACATGTGACCACGTCCTGTCGATCAACATCTTGAACTGTCCCGATATATCACCATAGTAGACAGGAGTGGATAGGACCAACACATCAACCTCACGCATGCTGTCCAGCGCTGGCGTAAGATCATCCTTAAGCACACAGCAATCCTGCTTACTATGGCACACCTCGCATCCCTGACATCCTTTGTATGACATGCCATTGAGATAATATTCTACGACCTCTGCCCCCTTCTCTGTCATAAAATCTGTAAACGCCTGAGCGATACGTGTGCTGGTTCCCTTTTTTCTAGGACTTCCGAGTATACTTGCTACTTTCATGATTTTTCTCCTTTTTACTCTTTTCCTTCTGAGTTCAATCGTTAGGTCACATGACTAGGTTAACTGACCTACAAAAATTAGGTCGAGTGACCCAGTTTGTCAACCCCAAAATTTTAAGGATAGAAACATGACTGTTGCAAATCTTGACATCATAGGTCGTTCGACCTATCCAAAATAAAACATATAGGAGTCTTCGGTGTCGAAAAAAAGCCAGCAAAGCATCACCCCTAAAATACAATTGATCATAAACTGCACTTTAGAAATTCTCCGGGATCATGGAGACCAAGGACTGTCAATGCGCAAAGTTGCGGCCAAGGCCGGGATGTCTTTGGGAAATCTACAGTACTACTTCAGAAACAAGGATGAACTTCTCATAGGGCTGGCTGACGTATACTTTGAAAAATGTTCAGATGATTTCAACAAGAGTATTGCTAAACATGCACCGCAAGGAAAAACTGAAATATTAGAATTTCTTGTCGATTACGGCATGTATTATGCGAATTCCGAATCAGGAAAAGTCTTTCGCGAACTTTGGGGAGTAGCAGCTAGAAACGAACGGATTAATGAACGAATGTATGAATATTATCGGCTTTATGCAGAATCAGTAACCGAAATAATTAGACCTTTTGCAAAAAATCATAACTCCGTTGCCAACACTGTATCCCTTCTCATACCTTTTTTTGATGGGTATGGATTTAGTTCTTCGCCACTGCCTGCTGATACGCCTATGTTGGCTTCGTTCCTAGTTAACATAATTAATACTGCGCTTGAGGGTGGACTTGAATGAAAAATCCAGCCCCGAAGACTGGATTCATATTAAATCTAATGTGCCAGGAGCAGTCAAAAACTAATCAGCGTCCTAATCTCAATGTATTTTTTTGCGAAAGAATATGCTGAATGACAAGGTCCTTTCCATTCGGAATATAATCCTCAACCCATTTTTTAGCTCCTGCAACATTACCAGCAAAGCCATCTCAGTCATGTGCTTATGGTTCGCAATTTCATTTTGAGTATCCCCTGCCATTTTCAATACAGGTGATGAGAACCTGCAAGGTACGCATCATGCTCTCCCCCAACCGAAGATACCTCTTAATCCGGAGTATAAGTCAGATGACCGGCTGAAAAAGCCTGCCCTGACTAAACTGGTCATGAATAGTAAAAACGGGCCTCGGCACCAGTCTTCATCTCCGTTAGGAGCTTCAACAGAATAAAACAATAACATGCCTAAAAAACTGATCTTATTTTTATCTATTTTTGTTTACCACCCTACCGCTTAGGTATATTTGTTTTTTTGCCCAGATAGGTCTTCATGACTTTTGACAGGCTAATTCAGCACCGGAGAACGAAATGAGCCTGATATGTGAAATGGATAATGCAGCTTGCAAGGACTACGTCATTAGAGAAGCTGGTCCGGAAGATTTAGATTTTGTGGAGCAACTCGAGAAAGAGTGTTTTGAAGAAAAACGTCAAAGCTCAAAGCGAAGCCTGCGCAACAGCATTGCAAGCTCCAGCCAGCTTGTATTTATCATTGAAAGCTCTACTAAACGTAAACAACCCGTAAAAATGGGTGCAGCAGTTCTTATTCATTATAAACGTTCTATTCGCATATATTCGCTGGCAGTGGACAGGCAGTTCAGGAAAATAGGATTGGGTGAATCGCTTATGCGGTACATTATCAGCTTTGCGGTGAGCCATGGATATGAACGGATTTCACTTGAAGTTGATATGGATAATCCGAAACTTATTGCGTGGTACCGCAAGTTCGGGTTTGAGTCGGAAAGGACCTTACCAGATTACTACGGCCCGAATGAACCCGGCCTGAGAATGACTCTGGTGCCATCCGACAAGAGAACACCTCAGGACAAACTGCTCATAGTTACTGATGATGTCAGGTCGTTCAAACCATGGTCCTCAAAGCTTAATTTCTGTTCCGCGCAGGAATATCTGTCGGATCACAACTATGCCAAATCAAGCAGATTTCATGTACTGAATTTTTGCAGTTCGTATAAGGTCCATTCATTGGGTTACTATGTTTCATTATTGGCCAACGCCCGCAACCATACAGTGCTTCCTTCCGTTGTAAACATGAAGGACGCCTCAACTCCTACTGTTGCTCAGAGTCTGCTGGATGAAATAGAGGATTATCTTCAGGCAAAACTGTCCTTCTGTACCAGCCATGATTTTTCCCTGACCGTTGTTATGGGAAAAGTCAATGACCAGCGATTCAACGAACTTGCACAAAAGTTGTTCCGCCTTTTTTCAATTCCATTTTTCAGTCTTAAACTTCAATTCAAAGGACGCTGGACAGTAAAAAAGATCAAAGTTCTGTCTGTAAAAAATATTATTTCAGAATATCAGGATTTATTAAAAGAAGCTTTAGACGAATACAGCGCGCGGAAACGGCATACCCGTCCACGACTCAAGCAATTCAAATATGATCTTGCCATACTGGTTAACAGAGAGGAAAAGACTCCTCCATCCTGCCCGGAGGCGCTGGAGAGATTCAGGAAAGCCGCCGAAAAAATAGGTTTTCACGTGGAGTTCATCACGAAATCCGACAGGCGTCGTATATGCGAGTTTGATGCTCTTTTTATTCGGGAAACAACGGCAATCGAAGACCACACCTATGCCATATCGAGGCACGCGTACACCGAAGGACTTGTCGTAATTGATGACCCATGGTCAATAATGCTCTGTTCCAACAAGGTGTACCTCCATGAAAAGCTTGCCAGCGCCGGAGTCTGCCAGCCGCGTGGGTGGTTGCTTACCAAAAAGGATCTTGCGGATGAACTCACCCAGTCACTGGTATTTCCGCTGGTCCTTAAACTCCCGGAAAGTTCCTTCTCCCAAGGAGTTTATAAAGCTAATTCCTATTCCGAGCTACAGGACCGATTAAGAGAAATGCTCAAGAAATCAGACCTGATTATAGCTCAGGAATTTCTCGTTTCCGAATATGACTGGCGCGTCGGCATTCTGGACAATAAACCTATTTTTGCCTGCAAATATTTCATGGCGAGAAACCATTGGCAGATATACAACTGGAACTCCGCCGACAACATTGATTTCAGCGGTCAGCACGAAACAGTTTCCATCGACCATGTCCCGGCTTCAATTCTGAACGCAGCCGTACGGGCATCATCACTCATAGGAAATGGTTTTTACGGAGTGGACCTCAAGGAAATCGGTGGCAAGGCCTATGTTATCGAGGTGAACGACAACCCGAATGTTGATTTCGGTGTTGAAGACCAAATACTCGGCAACGAATTGTACGAAACAATTATGCAATCTATTTTCAACCGGATTGAGTTTGAACGCCAGCAAGTCCGGTATATTTCCTGAGGATATAAAAAATGATCCATCCAGATACTACGGTGCGTACTGTTTCGCACCAGTTGGGTAACGGAGTATTCGCAACCCGGGACATCCCTTGCGGAACTGTTGTGGTTGTGCGGGATGAATACGATTTGTGTCTGCCATACGGAGACTTCCAGAAACTGCCTGAGATGGTACGGCAGAAAATGGAAACTCACGTCTATCATGATAAAGACGGCATGCTGGTCCTGAGCTGGGACCATGCCCGGTTCATGAACCATAGTTGCAGCTGCAACACAATGATGACGGACTACAGGCTGGAGATAGCAGTTAGGGATATTTATGCCGGAGAGCAGATAACTACCGAATATGGACTGCTTAACGTACAAGAACCGTATGATATCCACTGCGGGTGTGACGGATGCAGGAAAAGATTAAAGCCGGACGATATCGATAATTACGGAAAAGTTTGGGACGAAATGATTAAAGCTGCACTGCTGACCATTCCTGATGTACCTCAGCCGCTATGGGATATGGTAACGCCGGATATCAAAAACAGACTGGAAGCTCTCCGGTTGGATACGGACCAGTATTCATCCGTGCAGAACCTTAAATGGCGCATGGATTCAATCTGATAAGACAAGACTCAACCCGATTAAGTTGAGTCTTGTCTATATTTAGGCGGAAAGACTTGGTTTGAGGTGAAGACCCTCTTAATCAACACAATACCCGATCAATTCATAAACCAACTGGGCTGCGGCAAAATCAGAAGCATGGTCTCCAGTCTGCGGAGCCAGTTCAACCACATCAGCACCGATAACATTTCGGCCTGCGGCGGCTTTTTCTATCAGACTGATCGCGTCGTGCCAGTTGATTCCTCCGGGTACCGGAGTACCTGTCGCCCGGATAACAGAAGGGTCAAGTCCGTCCACATCAAAAGTGATATATATATTTTCGGGAAAACCTTCAGGCAGAAGTCTCTCAGGAACTCCGTTCAAATAAAGCTCTCTGGCGTCAATGCCGTTGACCGAAGATGTCTCTTTACGAAATTCAACTTCTTCGACACACAAAGCCCGCACGCCAAGCTGAAAAAGCTGAAGACCAAGATCTTCAACAGCACGGCGCATGACGCAGGCATGGCTCAAAGGATCGCCTTCGTAGCTTGAACGAAGATCGGCGTGAGCATCAAACTGAACTATCCCAAAGTTTCCGTATTTCTTTTTTAAGGCCCGCAATGCACCGAGAGTTACGGTATGTTCCCCGCCGATAACGAAAGGAACTGCTCCGCATTCAATTGCGAAATCAACTGACTCCTCAATCGCGCGAAGGCTGTCCTTGGTGCCACCGTTTCCTTCTGCCGAGGCCGCGGTATGAATTCCAGCTTCCGCCGGACAGGAACGGCCATTCCAGAGTTCCAGCTGCGTGGAAGCCTCAAGAATTGCCGCTGGTCCGCCTGCGGTTCCCCCACCATATGAAACCGAGGTTTCCAGTGGAGCGGGAATTACATGAACGGCGGCTTTTTCCGGTTCACAGTTGGGGATTTCCCCTTCAAGAAAATATGTTTCCATGCAAATGATATCCCTTAACTTATGCAAAATTCACAGGGCTATGAAAGACGGGTCTTGAAATCCTCATAGTCAAATTCACGCACCACGCGGATCGAGTCGTCCTTTGAGTTGTAAAGACATATGGATGGAAGCTGGATTCCGTTGAAGGTGTTAGTCTTGACCATTGAATAGATGGCCATGTCAGTGAAAACCAGCCTGTCCCCTGCTTTAAGAGGTTTGTCAAAGGAGTATTCTCCAGCCACATCACCGGCAAGGCAGGACGGGCCGCCGACACGGCAGGTCCATGCTTTTTCCCCGGCCTCACCGGAATCAACTATATGGGGATGATACGGCATTTCAATCACGTCCGGCATATGGCATGGAACAGCGGAATCCATGATGACAATAGGCATATCAGCCTCAATGACATCGAGGACAGTAGCAACGAGAAAGCCGCTGTTCAGGGCTACGGCTTCACCGGGTTCCAGATAAACATCCACATCCCACTTCTTTTTAAATCGGACAATAAGGTCAACAAGCAGGTCAACATCATACCCTTCGCGGGTAATATGGTGGCCACCCCCGAAATTGACATACTGCATACGTGGCAGGATATCAGCAAAACCGGACTCGACCGCCGCGATTGTTCTTTCAAGACAATCCGCATCCTGTTCACAAAGGTTGTGCCAGTGCAGACCGACAACACCGTCCAGATTGTCAGTATCAAAATGCGCCCTGCGAATGCCCAGACGGGAACCGGGGGAGCACGGGTCATAAATTGGAACTGTCCCTTCTGAATGCTCCGGGTTAATGCGCAGAGCGATCTCTATGCTCCGCTCTTCCCCGGAACAATACTCGTGAATTACCGGCCGGAAGTTATCCAACTGGGCAAATGAGTTGAAGACGATATGGTCGCTTGTTTCGCAAAGGTCCGTGATATCTGATTCCGAGTATGCAGCGGCAAAGGTATGGACCTCCTTGCCAAACTCCTCACGTCCCAATCTTGCCTCGTGCGGGGAACTTGCGCAGACCCCGTCCAGCTTTTTGGCCAGCTGAGGAAAGGTGCTGAACATGGCGAAACACTTCAGGGCGAGCAGGATTTTACATCCGGCCCGCTCCCGAACAGAGGCGAGGACCTCCAGATTCTTTTCCAGAAGGTCCTCGTCTACGATATAACATGGTGTTTTCGCTTCAAACAAATTGAAGCCGTAAGCACTCTTTTTCACTAGAATACCACTTCATTCCAAGGCAGGCCGTATTTATTGAGGGCTTCCATGAACGGATCAGGATCAAGCTGTTCCATGTTGAAAACACCCTTGCCGGACCATTTCCCGGTAACCATGAGCATGGCGCCGATCATTGCCGGAACGCCGGTGGTGTAGGAGATAGCCTGAGAGCCGACTTCTTTGTAGGCTGCCTCGTGGCTACAGATGTTGTAGATGTACATCTTCTTCTCTTTACCGTCTTTGAAGCCCTTCATTACGTTGCCGATGCAGGTGCGGCCTTTGGTCAGCGGTCCGAGAGAACCGGGCTCGGGCAGCACAGCCTTGAGGAACTGCAACGGCTGAATCATCTGTCCATTGTATTCAATAGGTTCGATGGAAGTCATGCCGATGCCTTCCAGAACACGCAGATGGGTCAGGTACTGTTCACCAAAAGTCATCCAGAAACGCGCACGTTTGAGCCCCTTGAGGTGCAAGGCAAGTGATTCCAGCTCCTCATGGTACATCAGGTAGCACTTCTTCTTTCCGATGCCTTCGGGAAAGTCGTAATCCATTGACCATGACAGGGGATCGGTTTCAACCCACTCACCGCGTTCCCAATAGCGTCCACGCTGGGTAATCTCACGGATGTTGATTTCTGGGTTGAAGTTGGTCGCGAAAGCCTGACCGTGGTCCCCGGCGTTGCAGTCGATGATGTCCAGTTCGTTGATTTCATCGAAATGGTGCTTCTGGGCATGTGCTGCGAAAATGTTCGTGACACCCGGATCGAAACCGGAACCGAGCAGAGCCATAAGTCCGGCTTCTTTAAAGCGGTCCTGATAAGCCCACTGCCATTTGTATTCGAACTTAGCCTCTTCCGGCGGCTCGTAGTTGGCGGTATCAAGATAGTTCACGCCGGCCTCGAGGCATGCATCCATAAGCGAAAGGTCCTGATATGGCAAAGCAAGGTTCACCAGCAGATCGGGCTTTACCTTGTTGATCAGTTCAACTGTTTCACGGACATTGTCCGCGTCCACCTGATAGGTAGGAACATCCACACCAGTGCGTTCCTTGACTGATTTGGCAATGGCATCACACTTGGAAAGTGTGCGGCTGGCAAGATGAACTTCAGTAAACACATCGGGAAGCATGGCACACTTGTGCACGGTGACGCTTCCGACACCACCGGCACCGATAATCAAAACTTTGGACATGATTGCATCCTCATATATGCCCCGGACACGGGGATTGTTTTATCTTTCAAAGTAAGTGTATCCCTGTAGGCCGTTCTTGTAGGCCTCAAGGATCTCCCTGCGCTCGGTGGGTGTAATGCGTTTGTTGCGAACCGCATTCTCTGCGGTCTCCCGGAATCTTGTCAGAAGATATTTTGTATCATACTCGACATAGGAAAGTATATCTTCCACAGTATCTCCCTCCAACTCGCCAACAAAATCAAACTCCCCATTCTCCTTTATCTTGACTGTGACGATATTAGTGTCACCGAGAAGATTGTGCAGGTCGCCAAGAGTCTCCTGATACGCCCCTACAAGAAAGGCACCGAGGTAATACTCCTCGTGCTCCTTAAGTTCGTGCAGGGGCATTGTTCGTTTGACTCCCTGACTGTCGATAAAACGGTCAATCTTGCCGTCGCAGTCACATGTTATGTCCGCCAGAATGCCTTCACGTGTCGGCTTTTCATTCAGCCTGTGCACAGGCATGATGGGAAAAAGCTGGCCGATAGCCCAGGCATCAGGGAGTGACTGAAACACACTGAAGTTACAATAATAAATATCGGATATGGCGTGGGTTATACCCTCAATTTCCTGAGGCAGTGACGGCAGATCCTTGATCAGCACGTTAATTCTGCGCACCACTTCCCAGAAAACATTCTCACCCATGGCCCGCTCCCTGAAAGTGATCTTACCGCCACGAAATTCCTGACGGATTTCATCGCGGTAATAGAGAGCGTCGTTGAAGCTTTCCTGAATATTACGCAGATTAAGCGACTTAAGCGCTTCAAAGAGGTGCTGAATATGAATATTCGTTTCTTCCGGAAGTTCCTCCGGTAACGGTTCCGGTTCAAAACGGGCTGTATCAAGCACATTGAACAGCAACATGGAGTAGTAGGCGACAAGCGCCCTGCCCGACTCGGTAATAATTGTCGGATGCTCCACTCCCTGCTCGTCGAGAACTGTCATGACGCCCTCTACAACGTCTATGCAATATTCATCGAGCGAATAGTTGCGGCTGCTCATGAAGTTGGTCTGGGTACCATCGTAATCAACTGCCAGCCCGCCCCCGAGATCGATGTAGCGCATGTTCGCGCCTTCACCTATCAAAGCGGCATAAACCCGGCTGGCCTCAGCTACGGCACTTCGAATTTCACGGATGTTCGGAATCTGTGAACCGAGGTGGTAATGCAGGAGTTGCAGGCAATCCAGCATATCCGCTTGTTTGAGGGTATCGATCACATCGATGATCTGTGTAGCGTTCAGCCCGAAAATAGACCGGTCTCCACCTGATTCAGACCAGAGTCCCCCGGCCTGCGAGGACAACTTCACCCTGACTCCAAGAATGGGTTTAATGCCCTTGGCTTTGGCCCGCTCGATTACCAGCGGCAACTCTCCGGGCATTTCAACCACAAGGACACACTTAAAACCAAGCTGGGTAGCATATAGTCCCAGATCGATGAATTCTTCATCCTTGTAGCCATTACAGATAAGCACTGATTCTGTATCGCGGCACATGCCCATTGCGGCGATGAGTTCGGCCTTACTGCCGGCCTCAAGACCATGGTGATATTTTTCACCATGACGGGTCACAGCCTCGACAACCTGTTGCTGCTGGTTGACCTTGATAGGGTAGGCCCCAAGGTACGAACCGCTGTATTCAAGCTTGGCTATGGCTGAGAGGAAGCTTTCGTTAAGAAGTGAGATTTGAGTATCGAGTATATTCTCGATGCGAAGAAGGACGGGCATATCCAGTCCACGTTCCTGAATACCTGCAATGATTTCAGGGACACTGACGGCATGCTCGAAACGGCCCGGATCGGCTGTTACCTGAAGATCACCTTCTTCGGACACACCGAAAAAGCCGGCACCCCATTCACGGGCACCATATAGTTCGGTGGACTTATCTACGGTCCACCTTTCCAGTATTGGGGTCACTCATAAACCCTCCATCATAATATAGTTGGGAAAGAATTCCCGGCTGGAGCTGTAGTCTCGAAAGAGACAACCTTGATAAGAGCGGAAGTATGGACATGAAGAGCAAAAGTCAACACTTTTTAACCCCTATCTGCAATCTAATATACTCACTGCTGTTGCAGTCTGTAATTCAAGCGCTGCTTGGAACCGGAGAGGCAGAAGACCGTGCTGAAATTTTGGATTTAATCCCACCCAATCCGGGATTGAACAATATGAAAACAATCACCGCAGCAATCATTGATACAGCAAACACCTGCCACCCGACCGGGTCTTCTGAATACTCTTCAAATAATCCTATTACAGCGTAATGCAGAAGATAAAAAGGGTAGGTTACTTTTCCTACAATACAATCAAGCAGTAGAGATTGAAAAGCCCGGAAAATAAAAGGCTGGAGAAGAACAGCAGCCATGGGGAGGAAGAAGCATTCATAAGGACTGCCCACTCTTCCAGCGACAAGGACAAGAAAAATAAGCAGAATGAATGCGACATAATCTAACGAAGAGGCTGATTTTGGAAGTCTGCTATAATATCTGTAAGAGAGAATTCCGAAACCGAACAACCAGAAATCAGCAGGAAAAAAACGCAGAAAAAAACTATTCTCTGAGAGAGGGGTCATAACAATCACTAATCGCAAGAAAAGGCTGCCAAGACTTAGCGCAAGCAGTTTGCTATCTTTTACGCGGACAAGGAAAGGTGCCAGAAAATAAAAAACTATCTCGAATGAAAGAGACCATGCCTGTACCAGAAAAACACAATTATATAAGCTGGCCGCGTTTCCGGATATGAATTCCAGTCCACCTCCTTGAGCAACCCTCAGACTGAAAAGCAACTCCTGCCCCACTACACACAATGAAGTCCACAAAACAATAATAGCTCCCCACGGATTCCTGAGGACTTCCAGCATGTAAAAACGGTCTATAAGAGGATGAGCGTCAAGAATGAACAAAAGGGCCGCGCTAACCGCCACAGCAAAAAGAAACATGGGATAGAGGGAACGTACACGGTTTTTATAAAAGCTGGATCTGGATTCATTTCTCTCTGCCAGAATCATAGCCATGTAAAAACCGGATACAGCAAAAAAAGTGAGCACCGCTTCATGTCCGTCCACCATCGGTAACGATGTCAACTCAAAATGAGAATTGCAAACAGCGATGGCCAGCAACAACCTTATTATTCCCAACTCCAACTCCCGGAATGCATAGTAACAGGCACTGATCAAATTAACCCTGACGCCAATGAGCATGATAGTTATGACCATGTATTGCTATCAACAAGCATGCCATCAAATAATGCTTTGTACTATTGAATCTTAAAGAACCATGCAGCATAGAGTACGAACTTTGAATTCTCTTTTTAATCTAAAATAATATCAGATTACATAATACCGTTGCCGGGCAAGGCACAACAGGCAGGAATTTAAAATTCTTCTTACAGTCAAAAGAAGAACTTAAAAATCCTATTCTCCGCTAATCTACTAAAAGCTACATACTTAACACATCTTCACTTTCAAATTCATACATAAAAAAGCCTATTTATTGGATACTTACACATGCATAACTATTTTTTTACTAAATCAGATAAAGCAACTCTGTGGCATGAATAGTGAAGTTAATGATTCATCATAAACCGCACCATGGCAGCCTAGTTACCTGAGAATACTGCCTACGCAAAAGCAGTAGAGGTATAAAATGGCTCTAAGATCGAAAAAAAGACAAAGCAAAATCAGGAAAAAACCAGCATTACCGAAGGCCGGGACACAGAATCAAGCAGATTACAGCACGCAATCCCAGCACGAGATACTGGCTCTCAGGATTGCAGAAGAGCGCCAACAAACTCTGGTAGACAAATTTTCCGGCAACGATGCAGAAGGCAAATATCGTAAATTCTTCGAGCTGATGGAAGAATCTTACGGCATGTTCAACACCATGATTGATGAACTGACATTAAATCCGCCTCTGGCATGCAAAAGAGGCTGCATTTACTGCTGTATCAATCAGGTCTCGCTGACGGAACCGGAAGCACTTTATCTGGGGTTTCACCTTCTTGAAAACCGTAGCCTAAAACAGCTTCAGGACCTTAAAATTAAAACACAGGCGCTTCTTACAGAATTAAAAGGTAAAAACCGGCAGCAAATTGGAATGGAAAGACACTTGCACCCATGCCTGTTCATGGAAGATGGAACCTGTTCCATATACCCGGCCCGGCCCTTTGTTTGCCGCGGATGGAACTCTGTTAATGCGGAGATGTGTAAGCACAGCAATCAGACAGGGGACGCCCTTGCACCTATTGAAAACCATCCGCTGCCAAGAATTCTGGCGGACAGCATCCAACTGGGCCTTTTAAACGGGGCCAAAGGGATTGGCCTTGAGGCTGGTTACCTACTCTTGGCCCGTGCCGTATCGATGCTTCTGGAGGGCGGAGAGGATAGAGTTGTTGAGCTGACACAGGACTGGCTTGAAGGGAGACCGCTTTTTGCAAAGGCATAAAGACCTGCTCAATTCAAAGTATTTTTACTCAGAGTAGTACGGGCAGATATATTTCATTTTTCAAATGTATTTTAATCAATTTAACAGATCATGTCAGACATAAAAAAATGGTTTAGGTACATGTACCTAAACCATTTTATTTAATGCTCAACAGGACTCCATACACAAAAATATCTGCATAAATATTTCCGACGAATATGATTATTGTTTTAATATAAACTGATAAATATTGAGTCAGTATTTACCACTGGATATTATTTTATAACCACTCTGGTTTGAGACTCAAACATATTACGAATAATTTTATAAACATACAGCAAAATGCCGGAATACTGGAATAGGCAAATACAAACCATGCTCAATCGCATTGCCCGTCAATATGCAGACCGCATTATATTTACCGCTACTATTTTCGAAAGGTGATGGTTGTAGACAATAAACTCGAATTACATTTTAACTTGAAACTACGCCAACCAATAAATATGTCTTTTTGCTCGCCATTATATTCCAAAATTTTATGTATTGCACTCAGGCAATCAAGCTCACTACACAGAGTTTAACGGGTAGCGCTGCATATCTGTAAAATCCTGTAGTAACAATGTATAAACATGTGAAATCTTTTAACTGGGAACGAGGACACTGATCGGCTCCACAATTCCAACTTTATCAGCAAACATCCTGACCCTGTCTATTTTGTCTTTATTCAGCTCAAGACTTTTGCGCAGCAACTTGGCACCGTCATGGGACAGAATATCATCATACAAAATCATCCTAGGCCGCAATTCATTTAAGCTGACATCTGCAACCTTATAGTGGGCCTCTACACCCAACATACCTTCAAGATAATATAATAATTCAGGGTCATATGCTTCGGATTGCTCCTCAAGATGAGAGAATGCATGGCTGGGATTACCGTAACGCTCAAGGTACCGGTCATAATCGAGCGCAATACGCAGAATCCTTCCTCCCAGCGGAATATTCTCCCCTTCTACCCCGTCGAACGGAGAACCTGATCCATCAAAACCTTTAAGCTGGTAAGCAATCATTTCCGCTATAGATTTAAGACGTGGAAGTTTAGCTATAAGACTTTGCGCAACTACGGGATGCATTTCAAACAGCTGTTGCTGCTCAGCTGTCAGCTCCTCTCCTGCGGCGACAGCAGCAAGCGTCCCTTCAGGCAAAATCAATACCCCCAACTGGGAAAGCATGGCCGCAATATCATACCGCCAAAGATCTTTAACATTTTTTTTCTGGGCAAGATATTTCACATACCGCCTGACTCTATTAAGAATTTCTCCAATTTCCGGGTTTACCAGCGATGTTATTTCGGTAAGTAACTCAACACTTCCTTTCAGAGTCTGTTCCAGCAATATTCTTTTACCAGTGACCAATTCATACTGGTTGACAGCCTCTTTGAGATTATTAAAAAGATTGTCTACATCGCAAGGCTTAGTCAAAAATCTGAAAACATGTCCGTGATTAACAGCAGCAATAGCATTGTCCAGATCCGCATATCCGGTCAGGATCATTCGCGTCGTTTCCGGGGATAGTTTTTTAAACTTTTTTAAAAACTCAATTCCATTCATTTGCGGCATTTTATAATCAGAAATGACTACTGAAAAATGGGATTTGGAATCAATACTCGAAAGAGCCTTAAGCGGATCACTTTCCGTATAAACATCGTAGGATGACCTCATCTGTCTTTTAAGAGAAGAAAGGACCATTGGTTCGTCATCGACAAGCAATATCTTATGTTTCATAACATTACCTTTTTCTTACTTTTTCATAATAATATCACCGTTTCCATAAAATTGAAAACAATTCTAGCGTAAGCATCAGGTATTGCGGCTTAAGATTTAATACTCATGTCTGCTTCCACATAAATATCCAAAAATAGTTACATACTAAATCTACTTATGATACTTTTAGTCCCAACGAATGTATATCATGGATTTCGTAGGCATCAATACCCGCCTGCTGAAATGGAAAGTTGATATCATCTGGAATTATGGACATGATGCTATTTTTCCGAAACGTTTTTGATTTGAAGACAAGGAGAATCTTATGCGTCGTGAAATCAGAGAAATATTTAAAGGTAAAGCAGTAACTGAAGGAGCCGGCGTTAAACTGCGCAGAATATTCGGATTCGCAGAACCGGAAATGTTCGACCCATTCTTGATGTTGGAAGATTTCCGGTCGGACAAGCCTGAAGATTTTCTGGCCGGCTTTCCATGGCACCCGCACCGGGGAATAGAAACAATTACCTATGTAACCAAAGGTGATGTTGAGCATGGAGACAGTCTAGGCAACAAAGGCGTCATTGGGTCCGGTGATGTGCAGTGGATGACAGCCGGAAGCGGCATAATCCATCAAGAAATGCCCAAAGGTGATAAGAATGGATCAATGCATGGTTTTCAGCTTTGGGCCAACCTGCCGGCCAATGACAAAATGATGAACCCTAGATACCGGGGAATCACTGCTGACCAGATCCCGGAAGTACTCCTGGAAAACGGTGTTGAAATCAAGATCATTGCCGGAAGTGTCGGCGATGTTTCCGGGCCGATGGACGACATCGTGATCGATCCGGAATATATGGACTGTACTGTTCCTGCCGTTACGGAATTTGTGCATCCTACAAAATTGGGACACACAGCCATGATTTATGTCGTCGGTGGTAAGGGGTCCGTGAATGGAACCAGCGTTGAAAACCGGACTCTAATCCTTTTTGGTGATGGTGATGAGTTCGCCATTTCCGGTTCAGATGAGCCCGTACGTTTTCTGCTGCTGACAGGAAAGCCCCTGAATGAACCCATTGCATGGCGCGGACCTATTGTTATGAATACTCAGAAAGAGCTGGATATTGCCTTCAAGGAATATCAGGACGGAACATTTATAAAACATTCCTAACCTAAGGAGTTTACAATGGAATTTAAAGAAATACTTGAAAATCGCAGAGCTGTTAATTTTTTTGATCCTGAAAAGGATGTAACGGAAGCTCAACTTAAAGAAATCGTTGAAGATGCTGCCAAATCTCCCTCCAGCTTCAACCTCCAGCCATGGAAAATGATTATTCTCAGAGATTCCGAGCAAAAGGGAAAACTTCAGAAACTGGCCTTTGACCAGCCAAAAGTGAGTGAAGCACCGGTGGTCATCATCCTCCTTGCTGACCGGGAAGGATGGAAGGAAGGTAACACTATACTTGAAAGCCATTTCAAGAATAACCTTAAGCCTGATCAGCGGGAATGGTTCATCTCCACTACAGCCGCACTTTATGGTAGTTCCGAAGCGGCAACTCAGGCCTTCGCCAATAAGAACGCCGGACTTTTCGCCATGTCGCTCATGTATTCTGCTTCCAACCTCGGTCTGCATACCCATCCCATGGACGGATTTGATCATGAAGCGGTTCGCAAGGAATTTAACATCCCGGACCAGTATTGGATTCCCATGCTGATCTGCGTTGGACAGAAAAAAGCGGACGTCGAAATCCTGCCTAAGGCATGGCGCCAGTCATTTGAAGAAATCGTGCTTGAAACCAAATAAAGCAATTCCAACTTAATGGGAGTTTTTTACAAACTCCATTTGGGGGTAGCAACCATGAAAAGAATAATTTTAGCATTATTCATGATGCTCCTGTTCGCGACATCTGCCAGTGCTGAAACATGGAAGATTGACCCGGATCATTCCGCTGCTCATTTCGCCATAGAGCATATGATGATTGCCAAGGTTAGAGGTGATTTTCACGGAATCGCAGGCAAAGTCGATTTCAAGGACGGTGTCCCGGTTAAATTTGACGTAACCATTGATGTGAACAGTATCGATACCGGAGTGGACAAACGAGATACCCACCTTAAAAGTGCTGATTTTCTGGATGCCGAAAGCTATCCTGAAATGTCATTTGTCAGCAAAAAGATTATCCCTGTCGCAAACGGATTCAGAGTGATAGGAACCTTGACTATTAAAGGCGTTTCTCACGATGCTGAATTCTCAGTAGCCGGGCTGAAGGATATACGCAAAGATCCTTGGGGGAATGACCGTAAAGGCGGCAAAGCAGAGCTGACAATTGACCGCAGGGAGTTCAACATTGACTGGAACGCACCCATTGATGGCGGCGGTTTTATGATCGGTAACGATGTGGAAATCATTGTTGACCTTGAGGCTTTGAAAGACAAGTAATCCACTGCAAAACAAGTTGATTCCGACTCAAGAAATAATTGGCGTAGCAGATCTGCTACGCCAATTCATGATTTGAATTCCTGCAAGTACCGTCTTTGCTAGCCGAAATGCCTATCGAACATCTCCGGTAAGACCTCTTCCAGATCAGTTTCGGAGTTAAAAACCTCTAGACCAATCTTTGTAGCTTTTTCCCAAAAATCAGGGACATCACCCACAGCAAAAAGTGTCGGAAGATGCATATAACTACCTTCAATTTTCCGGCATTTTCCGTATAGATACTCGACGCTGAGATTTATAATCCTATTTTGTACCGTTACCAAATCATCCAAAGTCTCAAGCAGAAAAGTAGCCGGTGCGAACCAATCCACCAGAGCTGACGGATTAATATCCAAAGACTTATCCGAGGGAGCATCACCCCCGGCAACAACCAGAGCCTGCGCAAGCACAGCAGAAGCATCCACGATCTGCAAACCGGCAGGCAATCTCCCCTCATCCATAAACCGGATGCAGCTCTCGGGAGTCAGAGCCAGCGGTAGTTCAGTGCAGCCCAATATCACCGCGCCGCACCCCTGACACTCGCACTCTTCACTGATAACTTCACAGAGCAGGTTCTCAGATTGCTGAGTAATCTTGGCTGTCTTTATGCCGAAGTCAGTATCATAAATTGCAGACATAACTTTGACCATATTTCCAGAAGAAGGACTGACCGCTTCCACGCCGTACTGCTCAAGAGCACGATGGTAAAGACCGGAATTAACCAGACTATCGACCCCCAGAACCAGAACCTTCAATCCGATACCCTCAAGTGTGCGGGCAGTTTCATAAATCATGTCGACAAATGTCAGCGGTAGCCCGGTCATGATTTCACGGAAAAGTTCGTGGGCGCTGTTGCAGGACAATCCGACCGGACCGCATCCCAAAAATTGCATAATCCGGGCAGTATGCCTGGCTGTGGCCCTTCTGCGCAATTCAGGCTCATCTTCAGCTTTCCACTGCTGCCCTACTTCATGCGGTTTATATGCGAGTCTGGAATTACCATAAAAAACATAAGCATTATTTTCATGCCCCTGAACGCACTTGATTTTCTGCGCGAGGTCAACCATGGCTTCATTACCAAGCCCGCCAATTACGCCGATAATCTTTTCGCTGCTGCCCATCGGAAATCACAACCCTTTTTTACAAGATCACCCTCTAATTAAACTAGAGTGTAAAAAAAAATTAACCTTTATTGCTTTTTTTGTTAACACCAATACATTCAACTTGAACAGCAATCAACCCGAACCCCTGCGATCATGAGAAAATACCCCGAGATATTAAATAAAATTATCAAAGAAAGCGGTCTAAACTTAAACCGCATCAGTAAACTTTCCGGAGTTTCAAATACTTACTTAACAAAACTAAGTAAAAAAATGATCAACCATCCGGGTAAGGACAAAATAGCATCCATCCTTCTGGCACTGAACAAACGTATCAGCAATGTAAATGAAGTTCTTGCTGAATACGACTACCAGCCATTGTGTAAGCATGACATCCCGGCAATACTTAACAATAACCGCAAACGAAAAATCAGTGGTCCACTCATGCCTCATTACGACCGCCTTTATTTCGAATTAATGCTGGTTGTTTTTGAACAGATCGGTGGAACTAAAATTGTCATCAAAAACCAGCCTAGCGGAATCTACCAGCCTTACCGGCTATATATGATGAAAGAGTTCCAGCTGGAGCTGACAGGCGAAGAAGAGCGTTTCCTCTATGAAATTACAGGACACGTCGTTCGTGACAGATTGCGTCTTTTTGAAGAGAACTGCGCCAAAGGTGACCTTATCAGTACCTATATGTGCAAGGAATGCCTGAATGAAACTCTGGATAAAACCCTGCCTCGCTTCATTGCTGACAATGACCACGGAGGTCTTCAGCTCTTTGCCCAATACATGGCCAATGCGACATCCTGTGCTTTAAAATTCCCCGATCAGCACAAACTGCTGGTAACTAACCGCTGCTCTATTTTCGAATTTTTCATACAGGATGCAGACGGTGCAAAGCCTGTGGTGAACTTTACCGGAACAGCAAACCACACATACAACAACCCTTATGACCAACATAATCTTGAAGGGTTTTCCACCAGCGCTCCGGCCATGCTCAAATTATTTAAAACAGAAGTTGAAATGTGCAGAAAAGCTATGGGTCCTGGCGATTTTACCGATGATCCTGAAATCTTCGTGAAACTTGTCATGGACAAATTTAAGAGATGGAAAGTGTCCCATGTATTCGAGGAAGCTCTGGACGAACTGATGTCGACACCCGACTTCAAGCTTTTTTAACAAAGATCAAAAACCAGGATCAGCCCTTTATTTACAAGCACAAACGCCAAGGTTTAATTTTTTTTTAAACCAAAGGGAGTCTTTTTGTTTGACTAAAGCGCAACTTTTAAACTAATTTAACATTTCAGTCACACACAAAGAACAATGAGACCCTCCAAAATGGAACAAATTAACAAAAAAGAAATTCTGAGAATCAATAATCTCCAGACCTATTTTTTTTCTTCTGACGGCACAGCAAAAGCTGTGGACGGCGCTTCTTTTTCCCTCACCGAAGGAAAAGTTCTGGGGGTTGTCGGCGAGTCAGGATGCGGAAAAAGCGTTACTGCCCAATCAGTAATGAGGCTGGTTCCAAGCCCTCCCGGGAAGATAGTAGGCGGAGAAATCCTTTTTGACGGTAAGGACCTGACCAAGCTCAGCATGAGCGAAATGCGTCATATCAGAGGCAACAGGATATCCATGATCTTTCAGGAGCCGATGACCTCCCTGAACCCGGTTTTCACCATCGGCGACCAGCTTTCAGAAATGTTTATCCTTCACCGGGGCATGAATAAAAGGGATGCTTTAGACGCTTCCATAGAAATGCTGGCAAAAGTACAGATCCCCGCACCCGAGGCACGGGCAAAAGAATTTCCGCACCAGCTTTCAGGCGGGATGCGCCAGAGGGTTATGATTGCCATGGCGCTTTCCTGTGAACCGGAAGTACTGATTGCCGACGAACCGACAACAGCTCTTGACGTTACTGTTCAGGCCCAGATTCTGGATCTGATCATTAAACTGAAAGACGATTTCGGTACCGCTGTTGAAATGATCACCCATGACCTCGGGGTTATTGCTGAAACTGCGGATTCCATTGTTGTCATGTACGCCGGAAAAGTAGTGGAACAGGCAGATACGATAGAACTGTTTGAGAACACCCTGCACCCCTATACAAGGGGATTGCTCAACTCCACACCGATTCTGGGCCGCCGTACCGCTGGTAAATTTGAGCGTCTCAATGAAATAAAGGGAATGGTTCCCAGTCTCTACAACCTCCCCGAAGGATGTAAATTCTGCGAACGCTGCCCGGACGCCATGCCTGTCTGTAAGCAGAAGGAACCGGATCTCACCGAAATCAACGGCAGCCACGCGGTTCGATGCTGGCTGCATATCCCCAACTAGCATATGTCTGAATTTTTATTGCAAGCAGAAGACCTCAAAGTCCATTTTCCCATCAAAAAAGGAATCCTCTCCAGAGTTCACGGATACGTATACGCAGTAGATGGTATTGATATAGAACTGCGTAAAGGGGAAACTCTGGGTATTGTCGGCGAGTCGGGGTGTGGTAAATCCACCGCCGGTCTGGCGCTGATGCGGCTCATCGAGCCTACATACGGAACCGTGCGCTGGAAAAACCGGGACATGGCCAGTATGTCCGCGTCCGAAATGCGCGCACTCCGCCGTGAAATGCAGCTCATTTTTCAGGACCCGTATTCCTCTCTGAACCCGCGCATGAACGTAAACCAGATCCTGTCCAACCCAATGGACGTACATAGCCTATATAAAGGAAGTGAACGTGCAGACAGGTTGGCTTTTCTGCTCAAAACTGTCGGCATGAACCCCGATCAGGGCATGCGCTATCCTCATGAATTTTCCGGTGGTCAGAGACAGCGTCTGGGTATTGCCCGGGCATTGGCCCTGAACCCGTCTGTAATCATCGGTGACGAACCGGTTTCCGCTCTTGACGTGTCCATTCAGGCTCAGATCATCAACCTGCTTATGGATCTCAAGAAGCAGTTCGACCTGTCACTTGTCATCATTTCCCACGACCTCGCCGTTGTTGAATACATCTGTGACCGCATCGTGGTTATGTATCTGGGTAAAGTTGTTGAGACCGGATCTTACACCGAAATTTACAGCAACCCCAAACACCCTTACACCCAGGCTCTTCTTTCGGCAGTTCCCGTGCCGGACCCGCGCAGGGTGAGAACAAGGCAGATCCTTACTGGAGACGTGCCCAGTCCGATAAATCCCCCGTCCGGTTGCAGGTTCCACACCCGCTGCCCCAAGGCGATGGATATATGCTCGCAGGAAATCCCCGTTGCCACTGACTTCGGTGAGGGGCATCAGGCCACATGCCACTTGTATTAAGCGGCATGCATATCCAAGTGTAAACTTATTTTCTGGAGGTTGAATCTATGAAACGTTTGGCATTTATTGCAACACTCGTCGCAATGCTGGCGTTGCCTTCTTTTGCCATGGCCAAGGCTGATCTGGTCATCGCAACCGATGCTCCGCCCCTGTCCATGAACCCTCAGGCGCACTCTTCTGACGCCAACTTCTCTTACATGTCCAACTTCTTTGATGGACTGCTCCAGCGCAAGAACGGCAAGCTTGTTCCAGCTCTGGCAACTGAATGGGAACGCAAGGACGCCCTGACTTGGGTATTCAAACTGCGCAAGGGTGTAAAATTCCATAACGGAAACGATTTCAACGCCGATGACGTTGTCTTCACATTTGAGCGTATGAAGGATTCCAAGTACTCCAAACTGCTCAACTTCGGTAACTCCATCGCATCCATGGAAACTCCGGACAAATACACTGTTATTTTCAAGACCGTAAAACCGGTCCCCTGGTTCGCCGAAACCATGCACCAGAACTTTATCGTGGATAAAGAATCATCCATTAACCGTGACGATGGCGATTACAATACCAAGCCTATCGGTACCGGTGCTTACATTTTCGACGAATGGATCAAAGGTTCCTATCTCCGCATGCACGCCAACCCCAACTATTGGGAAGGCGCACCCACCAAGTACAAAACCGTTGAAATGCGTCCTATCGTTGAGGAAGCAACCCGTTTTGCAGCTCTTGCCGGTAAGCAGGTAGACATGGTTAACGGTGTGCCGCTGACCCTGGCTGACCGCATCTCCAAGATGCCCACCGTTGAAATGATTCAGCGTCCCGCACGCCGCTGTATCTTCCTCTCTGTCGCCAACAAACCCGGCACTCCCTACGCTGACAAGCGTGTCCGCCAGGCTATTGCGTACGCCATCAATGAAGATGAAATCATCGCAAAAGTAATGCATGGTCAGGCAACCAAAGCCAATCAGATTCCTGATGCCGCGACTGTCGGTTATGATGCATCCATCAAACGTCTTGAGTACAACCCCGAAAAAGCAAAGCAACTTCTTGCTGAAGCCGGTTACAAGGACGGTTTTGAAATCACCATCGCAGGTCCTAACGACCGTTACATCAACGACGAAAAAATCTGTGAAGCTGTTGCTAAATACCTCGCCAGAGTCGGCCTCAAAGTCAATCTGGATGTTAAGCCCAAATCCATATTCTTCAGCGAGCTCACCAGCCAGAAGTACCCCTTCTACCTGATCGGCTGGTTCGACGGTTCCTATGACTTCGGCCGTTCCGCAGAAAAACTGCTGCACACCGTAGACAAAGACAAAGGTATGGGCGGATACAACGGAGCTTCCTACTCCAACCCGGATATGGACAAAAAACTTGAAGAATCTGCAAGCATCGTTGACCGCAGTGAACGAGCCAAGGCTCTTCAGGAAATCAACCGTATATCCATCGAAGACGTTTCCACCATCCCCCTGCACTATCAGCAGGATATGTACGCCGTGGTCAAGGGCAAGAATATTAAGTTCACCCCGCGCCCCGACCGCTGGATCACTGTTAAGGAAATTCAGTAACACCTAAAAATCAGGGGCCGCTCCAGCGGCCCCGTTATAGATATCATGGCATCATATATTTTTCGAAGATTGTTGCAGGGGGGACTGGTTCTTTTGGCTGTCTCCTTCGTGTGCTTCTGCCTCTTCCGCTACACAGGAGACCCCGTGCTCATGCTTGCCGGCAAATACGCCACTCAGGCCGAGCAGGAACAGGTCCGTAAAGACTACGGACTGGATCAACCCACCCATATTCAATATGTAAAATTTCTCGGCGGAGCGCTCAAAGGAGATTTCGGTAAGTCCTATATTAGTCAGGTTGACGCTTTGGACAGCATCCTTGAACGTTTTCCCGCCACATTTGAACTCGCCCTTGCTGCCATCTTCATCTCGTTCACTATCGGGGTAGGGCTGGGGATTGTTGTCTCCATATGGCCACAAGGGTTTATAGCCCGAACGATAATGGCCGGATCACTAATGGGGATCTCAATTCCCACATTTCTGATCGGTATCCTACTGGTCATGGTATTTTCGGTTTCTCTTGAAATTCTTCCATCATTCGGACGAGGCGAAACTGTCATGGTAGGCGACTGGCGAACCGGACTGCTCACCATTGACGGGTTAAAGCATATCATCCTGCCCGCGCTGACCCTTTCCGGCTACCAGCTGGCGGTCATGCTGCGACTAACACGCGCCGGTATGCGGGAAGTCATGGGCGAAGAATACATCAAAACAGCATGGGCCAAGGGACTTTCACCCTTCAAGGTCATCATGAAACACGCCCTGCGCAACGTAATGATCCCGGTTGTTACCATTGCCGGTCTGTCTTTCGGTGAACTTATCGCTTTCTCCATCGTAACCGAGACCATCTTCCAGTGGCCGGGCATGGGTAACCTCCTGCTGACCTCCATCTTCGAGACAGATCAGCCCATCATTGTTACCTACATCATGCTCACCTCTTTCATAATCCTGTTCATCAACATCATGGTCGACATGCTTTACGCAGTGCTCAACCCCAAAATTCGCTACGATTAGGAAATATAATGAACAGCTCACTTTTAAAAAAGCGCATTAACAGCTTTAAAAAGGACAAGCCGGCGGTAATCGGCGCAACCATCCTGCTGATATTTATCATTGCCGGAATATTCGCACCCCTGCTGGCTCCCATGAACCCGTACGACCTAAGCTCCGTTGATCTCGGAAACATGCTCCAGCAACCTTTCTGGATGGATGGCGGTTCCAGCATTTTCCCGCTGGGGACCGATGATCAGGGACGCGGAATCCTTTCCACCATTCTTTACGGATTACGCACCTCGCTCATAGTCGGCGGATCTGTCGTCACCATAGCCGGAACTTTCGGTATCGTCATGGGCATGGTCGGTGCTTACTACGGCGGTGTTATTGATGCATTTGTCATGCGCTGCGCCGACACAGTATTTTCCTTCTCTACTACCCTGCTGGCTGTACTGCTGCTTGGTGTGTTTGAGACCCGTGGAATAGGGACTGTTATCTTCGCTATCTGTATTGCGGACTGGGTAAAGTACGCACGGACGATTCGGGGTAGCGTGCTTGAAATTAAGAACAACCCTTACGTCATGGCCGCAAAAGCGTCAGGGGCTAAGGATTTTCGCATTATTTTCCAGCATATCCTGCCCAATGCCCTGCCGCCGATCTTCGTTGTCATGGCTGTTGACCTTGCAGTTGTTATCATGCTTGAAGCGACACTGAGCTTCCTTGGAGTCGGTGTTCCGCTGACTGAGCCTTCCCTCGGCATGATGATTGCCATCGGCAAAAACTACATCTATGCTGGAATGTGGTGGATGACTCTCTTCCCGGGAGCAGCACTCATACTGCTGGTAGTGGGTATCAACCTTTTCGCCGACTGGTTGCGCGATGAGATGAACCCAAAACTGGCAAGATAATATAATATATGATGCGCTAACGCGCTTTGTACTGATTTATTTAAGCCTCCGGAGGCCCCTGCCGGGGAGTCCCCCGGGGGCTTATAACCTTTTAACAAGCTTCGCGTACCTAGCTCTCAAAATCGAGTTGATATACGAAACTGCTACATCAATTGGATTTAGATCATGACTGAACAAGAAACATACGACAACTTTCTGAAAGATTTTGAAAAAATCATTAACACTGACAGTGCCAGCGAAAATCTGGACGGTGTTGCCGAAGTTGCAGCTTTCCTTAAAGACAAATTTGACGCACTCGGTCTTGCTACCGAGATCACTCGTGAAGGTGAACGCGGTGTTCCATGCCTCAAAGCATGCACTCCGAGCAAAAATGGACGCTACGACTTCATGTTTATCGGCCACATGGACACAGTCTTCCCAGAAGGTGAAGCTAAAAACCGACCCTTTAAAATTGAAGGCGGACGCGCGCTTGGACCGGGAACCAATGATATGAAAGGCGGCCTGCTGGTTGCTCTCTACGCCATTGAAAAACTCAAAGCCGAAGGCAATCTTGAAAAGGTAGCCATCTGCGTTGCTTTCAATGGTGACGAAGAAGTGGGTTCAGAAAACTCCCGCACATGGATCGAAAAGACTGCCGCAAATTGCGACCGTGTATTTGTTTTCGAACCCTGCCGTCCCGACTACCGCCACGTCATGCACCGCAAAGGTGGAGGAGTGGTACAAATTACAGCCAGCGGTATTTCCGCCCACTCCGGTGCTAACCCTGAACGCGGGGCAAACGCTTTGGTGGAACTGGCAGGACACATACCTGTTATTCATACCCTGAATGACATGGATAATGCCATCACTGCCCAGTGCAACGTGATTAAGGGCGGCGACAAATTCAACATCATCCCCGACCATGCAGAGCTTACTGTTGACGTCCGCGTGGGAACCAGAGAAGAAGCAGACATTGTAACTGAATTCTTCAAAAAACTGCCGGAAACAAACTATGTGCAAGGGGCTTCGATCCAAGTCTCCGGCGGTGTTGACCGCCCTCCCATGGAATACACCGACAAAACCATGGCCATGTGGGAAGTTCTGCACGCGGAGGCCGCTAAGCTTGGCATTGATTCAGCATGGATTTCGACCGGAGGCTGCTCTGACGGTAACTGGACAGCTGCCTTGGGCATCCCGACTATCGACGGTATGGGAACTGTAGGTGAGAACTCCCACCGCGAAGACGAATACATGGAACTGGACAGCATTGTGCCCATGATCAACATTGTTGCCAATACCTGCCTGACAATTGCTGACAACCAATAGATAATTTAAAAAACATATCAAAAAAAGGACTTGCAGAGTTATCTGCAAGTCCTTTTTTATTTCTGAATTAGGGCTTGATCAGTTAAACTAATCAGTCTTTTTCAGGCAAATAAAAAGCAGGTAGGCCAGACCTACCACTGGAATCAACCCAACGGCCACAAGCCTTGGACTGCGCCCTACAGCATTAAGTCTGCGGATGAAAAGAGCTACACAAGGCAGGGATGTACCGATCAGGAACAACCCTGTCACAGTATCTACCACTTTTTTAGCTAAAGGGTGGTCAATGTACCCAAGCAAAAACAGCACACAGATGATGCCACTATGGACAAGAATAAACCTGCTGAATTCACGATAATCTGCCTTATCATGAAAGTTATTAAACTTCTTAAGTATTTCTAAGTAAAATCTCATTATATTTCTCCTGTTCTCAGGCAACCAAGACGTTTTTGACCTGCATTTCTTCGTTTCTAATCACATTTGTGTCAAGAATTTTCCTCAAATTTGGAACCTCCCCACCCGGCAAATCAACCCGCAATAGTAGGGTATTTGGTAACCGATTTTTTTTAAAATCACCCCTTGACGGAACATAAAAGAATAACATACCTATCGGGCAGGTATAAAAACCTATCGACTAGGGGGGTATTAATACCAACTGAATCGATGGGGAATGAGGCGCGCCGGAACGGGCTTTAACGTTTTTCCAATAAACGGCTTTCCATGGGGGAAGCAACAGCCGGGAATAACAGATAAAAACCGACCGGAGCAACAAAGGCCCGGAGTATGAGGCTCCGAGGTCAATTGCATTGAGAGGGGATCCATATCATGGCAAACGGAAAGAAACTATTGCGATTGTCCGGTATCCTGATTGTCCTGGCCGGGGTGCTCGGCTTCCATATGGAGGCACTGAGCATGGTCGGAACCCCCCAGGAAAACGGCTATAAGCGTCCTGATCTGATTATGATCGACACTATTGCCGCTCAGGAAAAACTGGAGCTGCCTGCTGTTGTGTTTCTTCATGATACACACACTAAGGCTATGGCTGAGCAGGGCAAAGACTGTACTGCCTGCCACCAGAAAACAGAAGGAAGCATGTCCTACAAGTTCATGAGAACTGAAGACGGGTCTTCTAAAAAGCTTAAAGAAATTTACCACAACGGTTGTATCAGCTGTCATGCTGCCGATGCCAAGGCCGGAAAGAAAACCGGTCCTCAGGTCGGAGAATGCCGCAGCTGTCACATGGCTGACCCTGAAATCAAAGCAGAGCGTGCACCAGCCGGCATGGAGAATATTCTCCACTACCGCCACTGGGATTCCAAGCTCATAGCAAAAGATGAAGGCCAGGAAACCAATTGTGGAAGCTGTCACCACGTGTACAACAGTATCGACAAGAAACTTGAGTACGTGAAAGGACAGGAAGAAAACTGTAGCGCATGTCACACAGCTACCCCTGAGGGTGCGGTTAAACTGACCACCTCTGAAGCCTACCATGGCCAGTGTGTCAGCTGTCACCTTGAGATGAAAGCCGCCAAAGCTGAAAAGACCGGTCCTGTCAACTGTGCCGGTTGTCACGGCGAAAACCAGGCTGCAGACCTCAAAGAAGACAACGCTGCCGTAATGAAAAAGCTGGGTGGTAAACTGCCCCGCCTTCCCAGACAACAGCCCGACGCTGTTCTGCTCACCGCCCCTGTACAGGAAAACGTTGCTGTTAAGACAACAATGGCTGCCGTAGCTTTCAACCATAAGGCCCACGAAGGTTACACTTACTCCTGCAGCTCCTGCCACCACAAGACCATGAACAAGTCCTGCTCCTCCTGCCATACTGTTCGCGGTTCCAAGGACGGCGGTTATGTTACTCTCGACAAGGCTATGCACAAAGTTGACAGCACCAGATCCTGTGTTGGCTGTCACGCTGTAAAGCAGAAAGATCCTAAATGTGCAGGCTGCCACGAACTCATGCCCAAGAACGCAATCAAGTCCAAAGAGGCCTGTGCCGTATGTCACAACGGACCTGCTTCCACTTCCAGCGAACCTGTTGCAATGGATGCCTCCGCCAAGGCTGAAATTGCTTCCAAGCTGATCACGAAGCGTCCCGAGTCTCCGACCCTTATTGCGGAAAAGGACATTCCTGAATTCGTGACCATCAACGTCCTCGAAAATGAATACAAAGCCAGCAAGCTGCCCCACCGCAAGATCATCATGAGCTTGGTTAACGGTATGAAGGGTGATGCTATGGCCAACGCCTTCCACAGCACACCGCTTACCGTGTGCGGAAGCTGCCACCACAACAGTCCCGCTAGCGCCACCCCGCCAAGTTGCGCAAGCTGCCACGGTGGTAAAGTTCAGGACGGACGTCCGGCCCTCAAGGCTGCTTATCACGTTCAGTGCATGACCTGTCATGACGCAATGAACATCAAGAAGCCTGCTTCTACTGACTGCACCGCATGTCACGCGAAGAAATAGTAACGGATAGCCTGAAGGAGAACAGATAAATGTTACGCAGAACATTCCTCGGAATGCTGGGCGCAGCCTGCGTGGGAGCTTCCCTCCCCGCAGGAGCTGAGGCCGCAGGCAAGGAGTTCAAAGGATATCCCGGAAGTAAGGGTGTACTCTTTGACGCTACCCGCTGCATCGGCTGCCGCAAATGTGAAGCAGCCTGCAACAAGGTCCAGAAACTTCCCGCACCGGAGAAGAAATTCGATGACCTTTCCGTGCTGGACACCAAACGCAGAACTGATGCCAAGACCTTCACCGTGGTTAACAAGTACGGTACTCCGGAACATCCCGTATTCCGCAAGTCCCAGTGCAACCACTGTCTTGAGCCTGCATGTGCGTCCGCATGTTTCGTAAAAGCATTCAAAAAACTGCCCAACGGCGCAGTTGTTTATGATGAGTCGGTTTGTGTCGGCTGCCGCTACTGCATGGTGGCATGCCCCTTTGAAATCCCGGCTTATGAATATGATGAACCCCTGACCCCGCGGGTTATGAAGTGCGACATGTGCGCTCCCCGTCAGGCAAAGGGAGAACTTCCCGGCTGTGTTGCCGAGTGCCCGAAAGAAGCACTTGTCTTCGGTGAAAGGGATGAGCTTATCAAAATCGCCCGCGAACGTATCCGCCGCAACCCCGACCGTTACGTCGACCACCTTTACGGTGAAGACGAAATGGGCGGAACCAGCTGGATGTACCTCTCCGGCGTGCCTTTCAAAGAAATCGGCATGCGCGAAGACCTCGGTACAAAGTCCGCACCTGAGCTCACTGCCGGTGCACTGGCTGCGGTACCCATGGTTGCAGGCCTCTGGCCCGTTCTCCTCGGCGGCATCTACGCTGTAAGCAAACGCAACAGCAAAATAGCCGACGAAGAACGCAAGGAAGCTGTGGAAAACGCAATTGCCAAGGCAAGCGCGGAAGCTGAAAAAACTCTCTCCGAAGCTCTTGAAAAGGCTGATGTTGCCAACAAGCGCAAGATCGAAGTCGAGGTCAAGAAAGCTGTAGAAGAAGCCCTTGCTCCGAAAGAAGAAGAGCAGGAAGAAAACAGCGAGAAGGAGGAATCCTAATGTCCACTCCCGCGAATAACGGCCCTAAATCGGCCTTCAATACATTCAATCTGGTGGCAGGTGCCATCCTTGTTGTGGGTCTGATCCTTTCCGTGCTCAGATTCACTCAGGGTATCGGTCCCGTGACCAACCTTGATGACAACAACCCATGGGGTATCTGGATCGGATTCGACCTGCTCTGCGGTGTTGCTCTCGCAGCCGGCGGATACACTACTTCCGCAGCCTGCTATATCTTCGGACTCAAGCGCTTTCACTCCGCTGTACGTCCGGCAATCCTGACCGCATTCCTCGGCTACGCCCTTGTTGTATTCGCACTGCAATACGACCTCGGCCGTCCGTGGAGACTCCCTTACCCCATCTTCGTTTCTCAGGGTACTACATCCCTGCTCTTCGAAGTTGGTCTGTGTGTTATGCTCTACCTGACAGTTCTCTTCATTGAGTTCACTCCGGCCATGTTCGAATGGCTCGGCTGGACGAAGATCCGCAAAGTGGTCGTTAAACTGACCCTCGTGCTGACCATCTTCGGCGTAGTGCTCTCCACCCTGCACCAGTCCTCACTCGGCGCGCTGTACACCATCGTACCGTCTAAACTGCACCCGCTCTGGTACTCCCCCTACATGCCGCTTTACTTCTTTGTTTCAAGTATCGCAGCAGGTATGTCCATGGTCATCTTCGAAGGCACCATGTCCCACAAGAAGCTGCACCGCATGATGGATGAAGAATACCTCAAGCACCACGACAGCGTTGTGTTCGGATTCGGTAAGGCTACTTCACTTGTTCTCTTCGGCTACTTCTTCATTAAAACTATGGGCGTGGCTTACGACAACAACTGGCATTACCTTGCATCCGGCTACGGCCTGCTCTTCCTGACTGAAATGCTCGGCTTCGTTGCCCTGCCCTGCTTCCTTTATGCTGTAGGTGTGCGCGATAGAAACTCCGGCCTGATCAAAAAAGCAGCGATCATTACCGTTCTCGGTATCGTGTTTAACAGGTTCAACGTTTCCATGATTGCGTTTAACTACCATCTGCCTGCTGCTGAAAGGTACTTCCCAAGCATGACTGAAATCGGAATCTCCGTATTCATCGTAACTCTCGGTGTCGTGATTTTCCGTTTCATCACTACCCGGATGCCCATTTTCTTCGAGCATCCTGACTACAAAGGCGACCACTAGAAGCATGTCCATCGAATCCACGCATGTGGATTCGATGAAAAAAATACATTCAATTGATTTAGACATGACCTCAGGTCGTTTCATTAAGGAGATAGTAAAATGGAAGCACATAACCTTCAGGAATACTACACATTCACCAAAGGTATCATGTACCTTCTGATGGGTGGAGCACTGGTTGGCGTAACCCTGTTCTGGCAGTTCCTCATGGGCGGAAAAGCCTACCGTGATGAAAACAAAAAGAACTACGGCGACCACCATTAAGCGCTAGACGAGGAGAAACAAAATGTATGAACTTCTGACCGGGCCTTTGTGCTGGCTGGTTTTCGCAATCAGCTTCGGCGGCCTGCTGGTGCGCGTAGTGCTCTACTTCAAGGGCCTCAACCAGCAGCTCGACCGTGTGGCATACAAAGCCCACATGTCTTACGGACTTAAAGGCGCATTCAATTCAATTATCAGCTGGCTGAACCCCGTGGGCGCACGCGCATGGAGAAAGAAGCCCGGCTTTACCTTTATATTCTTTGCATTCCACATCGGACTGCTCGCCACACCCATTTTCCTTGCAGCTCATAACGTCATGCTTCAGGAAAACCTGGGATTCAGCCTGCCGCAGATTCCCGCATTTTTGGCGGACCTGCTCTCATGGGTCGTAATCGTGGCCTGTGTCGCAATCATTCTGCGCCGCATAGCTCTCCCGGAAGTAAGAATTCTCACCACAGCTTATGATTACCTTCTGCTGGTGATCACCGTAGCCCCCTTCGTAACCGGCCTTATCGCCCGTTACCAGATGGGTGACTACCAGTTCTGGCTGCTGGCACACATCATCACCGGTCAAATCTGGCTGCTGTGCCTGCCTTTCACCAAACTCAGCCACTGCGTGCTCTTCTTCTGTTCCCGTGCTCAGCTCGGAATGGATTACGGTATCAAACGCGGCGGCATGAAAGGCTCCACCTTCTCCTGGTAACAGGAAAGTAACAGCCATACAGGAGTAAGAAAATGCCTCAAGGTAAGCTTTGTAACAGACAGCCGATCACAACCGACGAGCAGCTCAAACTGACTCTTTCGGATAAGAGCGGTAAGCAGTATTACGCTGAAATGAAAGAACTGGACGTGGATACCAACGCTCTGTGGGCCACTATCCAGAAAACAATGAAATCCAGAACTAAGACCTGGCTCGAAATCTGTGCCCACTGCGGCATGTGCGCAGACAGCTGTTTCCTTTATCAGGTAAACGACTGCGTTCCCGAGCAGGTTCCTTCTTATAAAATCCAGTCCACTCTCGGACATATCGTGAAGAAGAAAGGACAGGTGGATAACGAATTCATGCGCCACTGCATGAAGGTCGCATGGTCCCAGTGCACATGTTGTAACCGTTGCGGCATGTACTGCCCCCACGGCATCGACATGGGTGTTATGTTCTCCTACCTTCGCGGACTCCTCTACTCTCAGGGCTTTGTTCCCTGGGAACTGAAAATCGGTTCCGGTATGCACCGCGTATACCGCGCACAGATGGACGTCACCACCGAGGACTGGGTAGAAACATGTGAATGGATGGCTGAAGAGACCGAGGAAGAATGGCCAGGTCTGACCATTCCGGTTGATAAACAAGACGCCGACATCATGTACACCTGTAACGCCCGTGAGCCCAAACACTACCCGGAAGACCTCGCAGAAGCTGCAATTCTCTTCCACGTAGCAGGGGAAAACTGGACCGTACCTTCCGAAGGTTGGGAACAGACATCCCTTTCCATGTTTGCCGGCGACTGGGAATGTTGTAAAGACAATGTCAACCACGTATACGATGCTATTGAGCGCCTAAACCCGGCCCGTGTAACCGGAACCGAGTGCGGTCACGCTCACCGAGCCACCGTTATTGAAGGTCCCTACTGGGCCGGACGTAAAGACGGTCTGCCGCCTAAGCCTTACATTCACTACGTTGAATGGCTGGCCGAAGCCCTGCGTGAAGGCAAGCTCAAAATTGATCCCGCAAAACGCATTAAAGAGCCGGTAACACTCCAGGATTCCTGTAACTATGTCCGTAACCAGGGACTCAAAGACGTTACCCGCGAAATCATCAATTACATTGTTGAACCGGGATACTTCGTGGAAATGGCACCCAACAAGGAACATAACTACTGCTGCGGCGGTGGCGGCGGATTCAACGGAATCGGCCTCTACCGTGAACAGCGTAACGTGGCCCTGCGCAAAAAGATGGACCAGATTCTAGATACCGGTTGTAAACTGGTAATCGCTCCATGCCATAACTGCTGGGATGCCATTCGTGACCTTGAAGAGGAATATGAAATCGGCATCCGCTGGTCCTTCCTCAAGCCTCTGATCATCGGTATGCTCGATATTCCCGAAGGCATGCGTGTCGAATGGTAGTAACACCCGTCAATAGTGACAGGTGATCTGATATTGTCCGCAACGAACGAGGTGTCACATGTTTAAAAAAATCCTTTTGGCGACCACCGGCTCCCCTGCGAGTTTCGGTGCCGCACGCGTAGCTTTCGACATGGCGAAGCGCTACGATTCAGAAGTAACAATCTTCCATGTTGTGGGTGTGCCCACCAAGGCATTCTCTCACGTTGTCAACGATGTGCGTACCGGTGAAGAAGTCGAGATAGACGCAGAGTACCTCTCATGGGTCGAAGAAGAACTCAAGACAACCTTCGCCAAGCAGTTTGAAGAAGCTGCTAACGCTAAAATCGTTCTGACAACCGGTGTACCTTCCCGTGAAATCCTGCGAGAAGCCCGCAGCGCCGACAGTGACCTTATCGTCATGGCTGCAAGCTCCGGCGAAAACGCTTCTTTTCACAAAGGCTACCCCGGAAGCACCCTGCAGAAGGTGGCAAAATCCGCCCGCTGCCCGGTTCTTTCCGTACACCGTGAATCCGCTTCCTACTGGGGCGGGTTCTCCAACATCCTTTTTGGTACCGACTTCTCCAAGCAGGCTGAGAGCGCATTCAAATTCGCTCTGTCCACAGCCCGCGAACTCGACTGCGACCTGACTATCTTCCATGCCCTGGATATCAGCGGCAAGGTTCTGGACCAGAATGAAATCGAGGAAGACCTCATCACAGCCCGCAAGCGCATCAGGGAAACCTACGTGCCGCTCATGGGTGATTTCACTAACTATGATATCGAAGTATGGGAAGGAACTCCCTACGTCGAAATCGTCAAACTCGCCCGTGAGAAGAGCGTGGACCTTATCTGCCTCGCCCATCACACCAACGAGCTTGATCCGGAAAGAGCACGTATCGGTTCAACTGTTGAGCAGGTCATTTTAAGGGCAAACTGCCCGGTGGTCAGCGTCAGCAAGCCCGATAAAGTATAGGCTGCCAGTATAACTGAATCGAATTTATTATCTGTCGACAGCTGGGGAAATACATGCTGCCGGACAAGATAAAGGGGATAGATTCAAAAGGAGGAGTTATTATGTCTAAGAAGATCTTAATTATAGATGACGATCAGGATATCCGTTCATACTTGGGCGATCTTTTCAGCGATAACGGCTACGAAACCGTTATGGCTGAAGACGGTGCGGTTGCAATGGAGGTTGTAACTGCCGAAAAACCGGATTTGATCACTCTGGACCTTGAAATGCCGGGCGAGTGGGGTCCGCGCTTTTACCGTAAGCTCAGTCAGAGCGATGAGTTCAAAAGAACTCCGGTAATTGTTATCAGCGGACTTCAGGCTAACAAGTACGCAATTCCCAAGGCTATAGCCACACTGACCAAACCCTTCGATGCCGAAGAACTGATCAGGATTGTGAAAGACACAATCGGCTAACGGGGATCCATATCGAGGCCGGTCAGCACGCAAGTGCCGGCCGGCCGTTTTTTTTAACTTGAAAGATTGCGGAACTACGGTGTAGGCTTCTCCTCACCAGAAGGTTGTAACCTTCTGAAATACCTAAAAGGTGACAAGAATGCCCCAAAAAATAATGGTCGTCGACGATGATCCGTATATCGTAGATTACCTTGTAAATGTTTTCGAGGACCACGGATACCTCACCTGCCGCGCTTTCGACGGGACTTCCGCCTATGATGTTGCAATGGCTGAAAATCCCGACCTGATCACCCTTGATCTTGAAATGCCAAATGAATGGGGACCAAAATTTTACCGCAGACTGACTCAGGAAGAACAATTTTCTGAAATTCCTGTGATTGTCATCAGCGGCCTGCCCGGAATTCATATGGCAATTAAACGTGCTGTTGCGACAATCAAAAAGCCATTTGACCCGACTGAGGTCATTGAAATCGTGCGGAAAGCATTGGGAGAAAACAACGGGCTGGATTAAAAGCCTGTCTGTTTCCTTTATTTAAGCCCCCTGACTTCCTGCTTTCATGAGGTTCGCCGATGTATAATAAAAAGCTGCTGCTTGTTGATGATGAAGAAGGTCTCCGCCGTTTTCTAGGCCTGACCCTGATGGACCTCGGCTATGAAGTGGAAACTGCAGAAAACGGAGAACAGGCTCTTAAAGCAATCCCGGAAGTTAATCCGGCCATAATTATCACCGATATAAAAATGCCGCGCATGGACGGCATAGAGCTGCTCAAAGCTGTCAAAGCCGACTATCCGCACATTGAAATAATAATGCTGACCGGTCATGGCGATCTCGACCTGGCCATCGAATCTCTTAAATCTGAGGCAGCAGACTTCATAACCAAACCAATTGATAACAACGTACTTGAAATTTCACTCAGACGAATCATGGAGAAGATTGAGCTTAAGGCTAAGCTCCGTGAACATACCGAAAACCTTGAACGTCTTGTTGAAGAAAAAACTCAGCGCATCATTGAACTGGAACGCCAGAACGCAGCCTGTCAGGTTATCGAAGGATTAAGTGAAGCACTATCCAGTGCGGCCCATGAAGTTGAAACCGGAAGCGGACTTTTCAACGAACTTCCCTGCCTTGTTTCAATCCATAACCGCTATCTTGAAATTGTTGCCGCCAACGAACTGCTCAAGGAAAGACTTGGCGACGTGGTTGGCAAAAATAGTTTCGACATATATTCCGACCGCGAATCAGCCGGTAACGCCTGCCCTGTGCAGCTGACCTTCCAAACAGGCAAAGGGCAGCGCAGCAAAGAAACTTTCATTGGCGAAGACGGCACGGAAATTCCGGTCACAGTGTACACTGCTCCGATTCCAAACAAAAGCGGCGACATTGAACTGGTTTTGGATATTTCTGTCGATATGACCGAACTTAAGCGACTCAATGACGAACTGCTGGAAACTCAGTACAAATTCCAACGCCTGTTTGACGAAGCCCCCTGTTATATTTCTGTGCAGAACCCTGACTTTTCCATTGCCGAAGTCAACCGCCGCTTTAAAGAAGATTTCTCTGAACCTCTTGGTAAAACCTGTTTTTCATCATACAAACACCGTGATCGGCCTTGTGATCAATGCCCGGTGCAACGCACTTTCAAAGATGGAAAAACACATCAAAGCGAAACGGTAGTGACCACTAAGGACGGTGAGCAGAAAAATATGCTGGTCTGGTCTGCGCCCATCCGCAATGCTTACGGGGAAATCAAGCAGGTAATGGAAATGTCCACCGACATTACCGAAATTCGCCGTCTACAGGATCACCTTACCTCACTCGGGTTTATGCTGGGCTCCATGTCACATGGCGTGAAAGGGATGCTCACCGCTCTTGATGGCGGTATTTACAGACTTGAATCAGGATTACGCAAAGAAGACCCGCAACGGGTAAGCGAAGCTGCGGCAGCGCTCAAAAACGTTGTCGGCCGCGTCAAGAAGATGGTCCTTGACATCCTTTATTATGCTAAATCACGTGAAATTGAGACCGAATCCGTTAAAGCTGCCCTGTTCCTTAAGGAGACTGCATCTCTGATAGTATCCAAGGCTGCTGCTGCCGGAATTAAATATGAGATTGATATCCCAGATGAACTGGGGGAAATCGAAATAGATTCCAGTTCCATGTCAGCCGCAATTGTTAATTTTCTGGAAAACGGCGTGGACGCATGTGATCCAAAACTTCCCGGTAAAGAATACCGACTCAGGGTTGCTGCGCACGATCTGGATGACAAAATTAAATTGACAGTAAGTGACAATGGATCTGGAATGGACCGTGAGACAAGGGAAAAGATATTCACTCTTTTCTTTTCTTCCAAGGGCAAACGCGGCACAGGAATCGGACTCTTTATCTCCAACCAGACAATTGAGCAGCACGGAGGTAAAATCAGCGTTGAATCCGAACCGGAAAAAGGAACAACCTTCACAATAATTCTGCCGCGGAAAGCAGATACTAAAAAAAATAAAACCCAAACAAATGCGGGCTGTTCTCGCAAATAGAGTTGTTCCATTGCTGCTTTCAATCCAGGCCATATCCTGCTATAAAGATGTGATAAACAACAGTTAAATCAATAATATCAAACAAATATAATCACATGAAATTAACTACACGTTCAAGATATGGTGCCAGACTCCTGCTCGATATTGCCCTGCACTCTGAAAACGGACCTGTTCCCAGCAAAGACTCAGCTCGCCGCGAAGACATCTCTCTTAAATATTTGGAAAAAATTCTTAAGATTCTTAAAGAAGCCGGATATATAATCGGAAAGCGCGGTCCAAACGGCGGAAATGTGCTGACCATGGCTCCTGAAAAAATAACTCTCGGCAAACTGACAGAAGCACTCGAAGGCGAAGATAAAATCCTCGACTGTGAAGAAGGTGATGTCACAACCTGTCCGAGGGCCGCTGTATGCCTGCGCCGTTCCATTTGGGACGATGCCAATCAGGCCATGTACAAAATGCTCGATTCTTATACTCTCGCCGATCTAATTAAAGACGCCCGTCTCTGCCCTATGGACAGACCTGAATAACTCCAAGAGCTATTCTAATGACCAGCTGTAGCCGCAGCCGTAATCAGGGAGTGCAGAATGTTTAAAAAATACCGACAGACCCTGATTATGAAAATGCTTCTCTCCGGAGGGATAACGCTTCTTTTGAGCGTTCTCCTCTGGACAAGCTTCAATGTCATTTTTTTCAAAAAAAATGTAACCGACAATATCCAGTCGGACATTGCCATGCTTTCCGATACAGTTCTGCTCAGCCTCCATCACGCCATGATGCTGGACTCCAAAGAATTCATCCAGAATGATATCAATAACATCAGCAGACAGGGAGAAATCAAATCAATCCGTGTAATCAACAAAATGGGCCAAATCATTTATTCAAATGACCCCGATGAGATCAATCACGTAATTGAAACTTCCAGTCCACCCTGCTGGAACTGCCATAAACACGAAAATCCCCCGGCCACCATGAGCCTTGACCAGCGAACCAGACTGAAAACCGTCAACGGCAAAAAATACATGGGGATTATCACACCTATTCCCAATTCAAATGGCTGCGCACCGGGCCCCTGCCATGTCCATGCCGTTGATGAAAAACTCCTCGGCCTTCTGGATCTGGAAATTTCCACAGAAAAGAAAAGCTCCATGCTGGACACATTTGAAACTGCAAATTTCGGTATAGCTATTGTAGTATTCATCGCCACCTTTGGAGCACTATTTGTTTTTGCCTACAACTTCATATTCAAACCTCTAAGAAAAATAATCAAATCCACAAGGGAGTTCGGGTCTGCTCAGGATTTCATTGAAATCCAGCTGGACCAGACCGATGAAATCGGAACACTGGCTGATGCATTTAACATGATGGGCAGACAGGTTCAGGAAAAACACCGTGCCCTTTTGGAACAAAAAGAAGAATACCGCGATCTGTTTGATAATGTCCCCTGTCTGGTCAGTGTTGTTGATCTCAATTTCAGGGTAATCCGCCACAATAAGGCTTACGAAAAACATTTCGGCAAACCGCGCGGCAGACAGTGTTATCAGATCAACAAAGACCGGGACCGCAAATGTGATGAATGCCCGGTTGAAAGAACTTTCTTTGACCTTACCCCCCACATGAGCGAGGAATCCGGCCTTTCCAAGGAAGGGAAAAACATCCACTGGATTGTTTACACTTCACCAATAAAAGACCGTAACGGTAAGATCGTAGCCGCTATGGAAATGATGCTCGACATTACCCGGCGCAAAGAGCTGGAAGAAAGTCTGGCTGCATCCGAACAGCGTTACCATGCCATATTTGACTCAATCCCCGGCGCCGTATTTGTTCTGGATGCTGATGACTTGAGTATTCTTAACTGCAATGATCCTGTGGAAGAAATATACGGCTATCCCCGTAAAGAAATACTCGGCAACTCTTTTTTACTGCTCTTCCGTGAAGAGGAACGGGCAGACTATGATCATCTTTTAAAAGTAAGACATGAAATAGGCCCCTGCTCGCATGTCACAAAATCCGGTACATCCATTTATGCCATGTTGCGCATTTCCCCTGCCGAGTTTGAAAACAACCGCACTCTGATCATAACTTGTAGCGATGTAACCAAGAAGCTTGAAGCAGAGCAGCAACTGATACAGGCCAGTAAGATGGGTACGCTGGGTGAAATGGCTTCCGGAGTTGCTCACGAACTGAACCAGCCCCTTGCCATTCTCAAAACAATCAGCAACCTGCTGATGCGCAAAGTTTCACGCAATCAGCAGGTCGAACCTAAGATCCTGCAGGAGATGGCTGAAGGAATCGACACCCACGTCAACAGAGCCAGCAAAATCATCGACCACATGCGTGAATTCGGCCGTAAATCCGAAATCAAGACCATGCCAGTGCAGGTTAATGATGTTTTACGCCGGGGCTTCGATTTCTTCAGCAGGCAATTGACCCTGCGTAATATCCATGTTGAATGGAACCTCAACAGCCACCTTCCGCAAGTTATGGCCGATGCCAACCGCTTGGAACAGGTTGTCATCAACCTGCTTATCAATGCCCGTGACGCTATTGAAGACCGCTGGAAAAACAGTGTTCCGCTGGCAGACGACAAAAAGATATTCATCAGCACCGATTTCACTGACGAGCACGTAATAATAAAAGTCTGTGATACCGGACCGGGTATCCCTGATTCTATTCAAGGCCGCCTTTTTGAACCGTTTTTCACCACCAAGGATGTCGGCAAAGGAACCGGTCTCGGTCTCTCCATCTCTTACGGAATTATTAAGGACTACAATGGCGTGATAAAGGCATCAAACGAACCTGACCATGGTGCGTGCTTTACCATTACTTTTCCTTACGAATTACCTTAGAATCGAGACTGATTCTAAAATCTGGTATCACGACAAGCATATGCTGATGCTTGAAAGTGAAGAATAGTCGCGTGCGTTATTATGTTTCTTCATTACAGGATCAGATACTCATTCCACTTACAGCCTGTACTATATCGGTCATTTTGACTCTGCCCGCCCCAACCTTGCAGATTATGCCAAGAAATGTTATTTGGGCCTACTTTTTTGTGAATCTCACATAAATATCCCTACATTTTTTCGATAAGCGAAATACTGTTTGTCCGAAAATCAATTTAAGCACATCTTTAATCTAACACAGGAGGGGCGGATGTTTTCTTGGTACTTTAAAAGTAACCTGTTAGTTCGAATTATTATTGGTCTGGTTTTAGGAGCCATTGCCGGACTTTTTCTGGGTCCGGATGCAAAAATGCTTTCACCGCTCGGGGATATACTGGTCCGCTCATTAAAAATGATCGTTATGCCGGTAATTGTCTCAACCATAATTGTCGGGGCAGGAAGCGTAAAGCCCAGCCAGCTTGGTAAAGTAGGCGCAAAGTGTATGAGCTTTTACATGCTGACCACCGGATTCGCGGTTGCCATCGGACTTTTTTTCGGAAACATCCTCCAGCCGGGTAACGGCCTTGAACTGGCCTCGGAGGGAGCTACCTTCAAACCAGCCGCAGCAGCCAAAGCAACTTCATTCCTCGATATTCTGATTAACATCATCCCTAAAAACCCCTTTGCGGCAATCACCACCGGTGATGTACTTTCAACCATCTTCTTCTGTATCATCACCGGTATCGCAATCTCCGTGCTGCGCCACAGCGAAGATGCCCGCATCAAGAATGCAGGAGATTCACTTTTCTACCTTTTCGAAGGTCTTGCCGAAGTTATGTATCTGATAATCAACTGGGTGCTTCAGTACGTACCCATCGGTGTGTTCGCACTGATCGCAGTGGTTTTCGGTGCACAGGGCTCCAAGGCATTCGGACCGCTGGGCGTAGTTGTAATCGCCACCTACCTGGCTTTTGCGTGCCACATTCTTATTGTCTACGGCGGCGGACTGATGCTCTTCGGTGTAAACCCGATAGCGTTCTTCAAAAAGGTTAAAACCGCATCCATCGCAGCATTCGTAACCAGAACCAGCAGCGGAGTCCTGCCTATCAGCATGGAAGTAGCAGATAAAGAGCTTGGTGTTGATAAGAGTATCTACTCATTCTCGCTCCCGCTTGGAGCCACAGTTAACATGGACGGAACCGCTATCTATCAGGGCGTCTGTGCCCTGTTCATCGGTTACGCTATTGGAGAACCCCTGACTTTCAGCCAGCAGATTACCGTCATCGGAACGACTATTCTGGCATCACTTGGGACTGCCGGTATTCCCGGAGCGGGAGCTATCATGCTCATGATCGTGCTTAACTCCGTGGGATTGGAAATCACCGCAGGTTCCCCCACTGCTCTTGCCTATGCAATGATCTTCGGCATCGATGCCTTACTCGACATGGGACGCACCTGCACTAACGTCACAGGAGACCTCGCCGTAACCTGCGCAGTGGCCAACAGCGAAAATGAACTGAATAAGGAATGCTGGGAACCGGCAGAAGCTACCCAGCGATAATATCCACCAAAACAAGCAGAAAGCCCCGCAATTTAATTTTAAAATTAAATTGCGGGGCTTTCTGCTTTAATATCTGCAACACGGTTACCGGAACCCGTATATTTCAGTACATACCTGATATTTCGTATTTTTGAATACGTCCACCTATATGCTGAAACACTTTTCCTCAGGATTCCAGCTGCAAGCGTTCATACAGGCAGTTGTCATCAATCTGGAACATGATCTTCCATTACCGCAAGAAGCTGCCCGGTCTTCTCCGCCTCTTCGATCATGCCCATTTCAGTAAACCCGCGCAACGCCTCACGCACCACAGCTAGTCCATCTTCACGGTTTCCCGAGACAAAAAGCAACTGCCCCAGAAGCTCGCCGGCAAAACAATGTCCTTTGGACTCGCCAAGTTTCTGAAATCTGGAATAAGCTTCCATGAGCATCAATAAGGCCTGTTCCTGATTCCCGGCGGAAATCTCAAGCTTGGCAATTTCATACAGGATCTCGGCTTTTCCTTTGGCATCGCCGTTCTTCTCATACTCTGCGAGCTTCTTCTCCAGCTCGGCTCGAATGACTTCTGACTGGTCCATCTGTTCTCCTCAAAGAGTTACGTTAAAATAAATCTTGAATTGGCAGGTTAATTATTGATGTCCACTGCAAAGGTCAAGGCGTTGCAGAAGAGCATTTCTCTGCGGATCACCAAGGAGATCCGACCGAAATAACCGGGCTAAAGTTAAAGCGGCAGAGTATATGGATTCCGGGCCAACACGTTAATAAACCGCAGATATAACGCATATCCCTGTTTATAATCGAACAGACACTATTTACTTTTGGAAAAAGGATATTATACTCACAAAGTGCCGCCTATCCCGTTTTCCGAGCGGCATCACGAGGAGGTTACATGAAACTTAAACGCTATATTGGATTACTTGCTCTCATCACTGTACTGATACTGCCTGTTTACGCTCAGGCTGAAGGCTTGCCATCATTTGCCGAACTGGCAAAAAAATGCGGTCCTGCTGTTGTAAACATCAACACCGTAAAAATGGTCGAAGTCTCCAACCCCATGGATGACTTTTTCAAATTCCACGGAAAAGACGGCATCAACCCTTTTGAACAGTTCTTTAAAGAATTCAACAAGAGGGGCGGGAACGGCCAGCAGCCCAAGCAAAAACGCAAAACCGGTTCTTTAGGTTCCGGATTCATCATCTCCAAAGACGGTTACGTGGTCACGAACAACCACGTTGTCGCCTCTGCAGATGAAATCACGGTAAAACTTCAGAACGACGGCCATGAATACCCGGCTAAAATTATCGGCAAGGATAAGGAAACCGACCTTGCTCTTCTCAAGATTGATGTAAAAAAAGACCTGCCCTACCTTGAATTCGCCAATTCACAAAAAGCGGAAGTTGGTGAATGGGTACTGGCTATCGGTAACCCTTTCGGTCTCGGACATACTGTGACCAAGGGGATTATCAGCGCCACCGGCCGTATCATCGGCGCGGGTCCCTTTGACAACTTCATCCAGACCGATGCCAGCATCAACCCCGGTAACTCCGGCGGTCCGCTGATCGATCTCAAAGGACGCGTTATCGGCATCAACACAGCTATTATCGCCAGCGGACAGGGAATCGGATTTGCAATTCCCAGCAATATGGCCAAAAGCGTGATCACCCAGCTTAAAACCGACCACAAGGTCAGCCGCGGCTGGCTTGGTGTAACGATTCAGGATACTGATCCCAACACCGCCAAAGCGCTCGGTCTTGAAGATAGAACTGGTGCACTGGTCAATTCCGTAAATCCCGGTGATCCGGCAGACAAGGGCGGCATGAAAGTCGGTGACGTTATCCTCAAAATTGATGGAGATAAGGTTGACGACACAAACGACCTTCTGCGCACCATCGCGGCCCTTCCTCCGGGTAAATCCGTGAATGTGGAAGTCTGGCGCAAAGGCAGTGAAAAGAACCTACGCATCGTACTCGGTGAGCGCAATGGCAAGAACGTTGTCGCTGAAGCAGAAAAAATGTCCCCCAAGGCTGCCGAAGAAAACCTTGATGATCTCGGACTTGTAGTCCGCAAGGTAAACCGCAAGCCGGAAGCTGAATCTCTGGGACTGGATAGACCAGAAGGCCTGCTGGTTATTGAGGTAATGCAGGGAACACCGGCTGAAGACGCAGCCATTGCTGTGGGTGATGTTATTCTGGAAGCAAACCAGCACAATGTTAATTCCATTAAAGATCTTCAGAAGATAATTAACACTGAAGGAAAAAAACGCGGACTTATCATGCTACTCCTGAAACGTCAGGGACACAACATATTCCGCACCGTTGAACTCAAAGACAAATAGTATCCCGACCGGTTGTTGACTCTCGAATGATTACCCCCGCCCGGACTTGCGTCCTGGCGGGGGTTTAAGTTAATAGACACCCCATGACAAAAACAACTCTTATTGCGCCGGCAAAGGTCAATCTTTACTTGAAAATTGTTGGTAAAAGGGAAGACGGCTATCATGAGCTGGACACCCTCTTCCATCCATATCCGGCTCTGGCTGACACTCTCGAAGTTACCGAGACCGGAAACGGATGTACAATTCATTGTGACCAATTCGACCTCCCGGCGGAAGACAATCTCATATACAAAGCGTGGGACAGATATGCGGAAGCCACCGGATTCCGGCCCGGTCTTCACATTGAGCTGACCAAGCGCACACCAACCGGTGCCGGACTGGGCGGCGGCAGTTCGGATGCCGCATCCATGCTCCGTTTTTTGAATGAACATGCAGAGAGTCCGGGCCTTGATCATGGTAGGCTTAACGCCCTTGCAGCAGGCCTTGGCGCGGATGTTCCCTTCTTTTTACTGGACGGTCCTGCATGGGCAAAAGGAATTGGTGAAATTTTATCGCCCTGTGAGGTTGACCTTTCGGGCCTGACTGCGTTATTAGCCTGCCCGGACGTACACGTTAATACCGTATGGGCTTACAAGGCATGGTCGAAACGAGACCAATCCGCAATTTTAAAAAAATCTTGCAGCTTTTCCTTGACAACAAATCCCTGCGGTAATAATAGAACGGCCTCAAAAACAAGGATAACTTTATTCAACGATTTTGAAGAGGTTGTCCTTCCCGAATTTCCCAAAATAAGGGAAACGAAGGAATTCTTGTTGAAAAACGGAGCCTGCGGAGCTGTCATGAGTGGAAGCGGGGCAAGTCTCATTTCTTTTTTTAAAGAAAGAGAAGCAGCTGAAAAAACGGCAACCAGCTTACAAGCAATGAATGTCGACTCTGTTCTTCACACGTTTTGAAAAATTTAATATAGTTAAAATTTGCATAATCTGTGCAGGGATGTCGCCAAGTTGGTAAGGCACGTGGTTTTGGTCCACGCATTCGAGGGTTCAAGTCCTTCCATCCCTGCCAAATTTATTTCTCTTCCCGAGAGGTCAAGTTGGAGACCGACATGAACGGTGAACTCAAGATTATCAGCGGCTCGTCAAATCTGGCGCTTTCAGAAGCAATCTGTGACCATCTCGGCAGCACACTTACTCCCTGCCTGCGTGAAAAATTCAGTGATGGTGAAATCCGGATCGAGATTCAGGATAACGTACGCGGCTGCGATGTATTCGTAGTCCAGTCTACCTGTGATCCCGTGAACTTTCACTTCATGGAACTCTGCCTCATGCTGGACGCCCTTAAAAGAGCAAGTGCACGCCGGGTGACCGCTGTTGTTCCCTACTATGGATACGCAAGACAGGATCGCAAGGTTTCTCCCCGCGCTCCCATCAGTGCAAAACTCTGTGCCGACTGCCTGACTGTTGCAGGTATGCAGCGTCTGGTCACCATCGACCTGCACGCAGGCCAGATTCAGGGTTTCTTCAACCTCCCGGTAGACAATATTTATGCCGCACCCGTCCTGCTGGACGAGCTGCGCACCCGTGAAGATGACATGGTCATGGTTTCCCCTGATGCAGGTGGAACCGAACGCGCCAGAGCATATGCCAAGCGCCTCAATGCCGGTCTGGCTATCGTGGATAAACGCCGCGACGCCCCCAACCAGGCAAAAGCCATGCACGTTATCGGTGAAGTAAAAGATAAAGTCTGCGTGGTCATGGACGACATGATCGATACCGCGGGCACCATGTGTCAGGCAGCCAAGGTCCTCATTGACCACGGCGCAAAAGACGTAATCGCCTGCGCAACCCACCCGGTCCTTTCCGGACCGGCTATCGACAGGCTGGCAGCAGCACCTTTCTCCGAGGTGATTGTTACCGATACCCTGCCTGTTCCCGAACACAAAATCGCTAACAGCAACGGCAAGATCAAAATTAAATCCGTTGCCGGGATTCTCGCCAAGTGCATTCACAACGTGCACTCCGAGTCATCCGTAAGCGTACTGTTCGTATAATACGCCTATTCCCACCCTCTGCCGGTCATTTCGAGCGGCAGCAGGTTAACCATAAGGAGAAAATAATGTCTGAAAAAGTTACTTTCAAAGCTGAAGTGCGTACCAAAACCGGTAAATCCGCAAACCGTCAGCTCCGCAATCAGGGCATGGTTCCCGTTGTCTTCTATTCTCAGGACGGCGAAAACATGATCCTTTCCGTTAATGAAAATGACTTTGTAAAAATGTACCGCAAGGTTGGCACTACTCGTGTTTTCAGCCTTGAAGTTGATGGCAAGACCTACGACACTCTGATCTGGAAAGTTCAGATGGACCCCGTACGTCCCCGCCCTAACCACATCGACTTCCTCGGTGTATCCGCTGACCGTGCCCTCAAAATCGACGTTCCCGTTGTAACCGAAGGCACCGCTCCCGGTGTTAAACTCGGTGGCCGCATGGCTATTTACCGTGAAAAACTCACCGTTGCCTGTACAGCTGCAACCATTCCTGCTGAAATCGTTGTGAACATCAACAGCATGAATGTTGGTGATACCGTATTCGTTAATGAAATCGAACTCGGCGAAGGTGCTTCTGTTGTATATGACAGCAACTTTGCTCTTGTTCGCTGTGCTGCTGGTCGCGGTTCTTCCAAGGGCGAAGAAGGCGAAGAAGATAAATAGATTTTTAATAGTACATTCATTTTCGGGCCCCGGTTTATCCGGGGCCTTTGCCGTTTTTAAGCAGGAAAATCACCATGGAATACAAAGCACTTATAGTAGGGCTGGGTAACCCCGGACCGCAATACGCCAAAACCAGACATAATATTGGTTTCATGGCCGTAGACGCTTTGGCTGAAATGGCTGCTTCCCGCAAAAGCATGCGCTTTAAGGAAATGGGAATTTCCGGGGATTTTGAGCTTTTCAGCGTGAATCTGGCCGGTAACAATGTGCTTGTAACCAAGCCATTGACCTACATGAACCTCAGCGGCAAAGCTGTTGCAGCCATCTGCGGCAAATTCTCAATTCCGGTATCGGATGTATATGTTATCCATGATGAACTTGATCTTCCATGTGGAAGAATGAAGTTCAAACAAGGCGGCGGCAACAACGGTCACCGCGGCCTTGAATCCATTCAGGAAAAAATGGGTTCCCCTAATTTCTTCAGGATCAGGGTCGGTATTGGTCGCCCTGAATTTTCTGCACAGGTAAAAGATTATGTGCTTGAAGAATTTAATTCGCAGGAACTTGATATAGCTGCACTTATGTCACAAGCAGCAATCAAAGGCCTGAATCTCCACTTCAGAAGAGGCCAGAGCACGGCCACCCAATTCATGAACAGCTTTGTTCCTGATCTTCCTGAAACCGAACCGTAGACTAATTTTCACATTTCGGTTATATTAATTTTTCGCAGCATTTCCCTCTGCTGTAAATAGAAACAGAATCAGAGGGAACAAAGAAATGGGAAGGGGTCCGCAAACCTGTTTTTCAGCTAGTCCTGAATTCCACAAAATCGCGCCGCCGCAAGTCGGGATTACCCCGCAATACAACACAGAACTTCCCAAAGCATTTCTTTTGTAAGTCCAAGGAGCCATGAGTGTTTGAGCTAGAACAGCTGGTTGTCTATCCTTCACAGGGTGTAGGCAAAGTAGAACGTATTGAAAGTCAGGAAATCGGCGGATCTACCGCTGAGTTTTATATTGTCCGCATCTTAAGCAACAATGTTACGCTCATGGTTCCGGTCATGAACGCACATAATGTCGGCCTGCGTGCTGTATGCGATAAAGAAGCGGGCTTGAGCATTTTTGAATGCCTTAAGGACAGGTCAGACTTTACCGGCTACACAGGCCAGAATTGGAATAGACGCTACCGCGAATACTCCGAAAAATTAAAAAGCGGAGACCTGCAGGACGTAGCTTACGTTTTAAAAGAACTTTTCCTCATCGGACGTGATAAAGAGCTTTCTTTTGGTGAACGCCGTCTTCTGGAACAGGCGATGGGCCTGGTTTCCATGGAACTTTCCTTCGCTCTCGGCCTTGACCAGGAAGAAATCAAAGAAGAAATCAATGCATTATTCAGTGACGTTCTGGAAAAACAGGAAGAGGAATCCTGAAAATCCTGATCAAACGACTTGTCATAAACGATTCTTTCAGTTAATGCCCTATTCAGTTGCATTTTCTGGGAATGCACCTTACTCCGTGTAGGATTTTTTCAACAGCATTTCTATTTAATACAACTACAATCCGGGCTTATAAAATACCAACGTTTATTAGACAATCGTTGTTATCGAATAAGATTACAGCCTCTCAATCAGGATAATCCTGCACAAATTTCATCACGAAGTTAAAGCTAAAGCAATTTGCCATTTGCACGGCAAAGAAAAGCGTGCATTACTCTTGCTTTACATTAACTAAATTATATTTTTAAACTTTTAACTCCGGTTATACAGTATGGGCCAAGATAAAAAAATACAAAACCTGAACCTGACTGAACTGAAACAGAAGAATATGTCAGACCTAATGGAACTGGCAGCTAAATTCAAAGTTGAAAACCCCAGCGGAATGCGGAAGCAGGAATTAATATTTTCTCTGCTTCAGGGTTGCGCAGCGCAGAACGGACAGATTTACGGTGAAGGGGTTCTGGAAGTACTCCCCGACGGATTCGGCTTTCTGCGTTCCCCCACTTACAGCTACATGCCCGGACCGGACGACATCTACGTTTCTCCATCACAGATCAGGAGATTCGGTCTGCGAAAAGGGGACATTATCTCCGGCCAGATTCGCCCCCCAAAAGAAGGTGAACGTTACTTTGCCCTACTCAGGGTGAACGAAATAGGTCTTGAATCCCCAGAACATTCCAGAAATCTGGTTCTCTTTGACAACCTGACCCCCGTATACCCGGACAACCGTTTCAAGATGGAGAACGGTCCCAAGAATTTCAGCTCCCGGGTTATCGACATTCTCTCCCCTATCGGTCGCGGACAGCGCGCCCTGCTCGTAGCTCCTCCACGCACCGGTAAAACCATGATGTTGCAAAACATCGCCAACTCCATCAACGCCAATCATCCTGACGTTGACCTAATTGTCCTGCTTATCGACGAACGTCCAGAAGAAGTTACCGACATGGCTCGTACAGTTAAAGCTGAAGTTGTCAGCTCAACTTTTGACGAGCCGCCGCAGCGCCACGTTCAGGTTACCGAGATGGTACTTGAAAAGGCAAAGCGTCTGGTAGAGCGCAAGCGTGACGTAGTAATCCTGCTTGACTCCATCACTCGCCTCGGTCGTGCTTACAACGCCGTCACCCCTTCCTCTGGCAGGGTTCTTTCCGGTGGTCTGGATGCCAACGCCATGCAGCGCCCCAAAAGATTTTTCGGTGCAGCCCGCAACATTGAAGAGGGCGGAAGCCTGACCATTATCGCAACCGCACTCATTGATACCGGTTCCCGCATGGATGAAGTTATCTTTGAAGAATTCAAGGGTACCGGCAACATGGACCTCTATCTTGACCGCAAATTAGCAGAAAAACGCGTCTTCCCTGCTATCGACATCAACCGTTCAGGTACACGTAAAGAAGAACTCCTTCTTGATGACGGCGTACTCAACAAGGTATGGATACTGCGCAAACTTCTGGCTCCCATGAACTCTATTGATTCCATGGAATTCCTGCTTGATAAGATGAAGGGAACCAAAAACAACGATGAATTCTTCGATATGATGGGTAAATAAACTATCCACCCTAAATTAGTATCTTCAACCCCGCGAATCATGTTCGCGGGGTTTTCTTTTTGCTTCCTTTCTTTACAACCTTCAATTCAAAACTTACTCTCTTCCATGTAAACATAAATAAACAGCAACATAATAAATTTAGTAACGACTATGCCTCGCAGAAACAAAGCTATCATCCAGCTCACAGCACTGATCCTGATCTTTTTCTTCAGTTTCTGGATAACACCTCAGGCTACAGCAAATTCCCTATTTGGCAGCTTCACAGTTAAAGACGAAATTAAACTGGGTAAAGAATTTGACAGAATGGTCCGCAGCAGGTTGCCCATCATTCTTGACCCGCAGATTGACGGATACGTTAAGAAACTTGTCGCGAGGGTAGCCGAGCATATTCCGCCCCAGCCGTTTCCTATTAAGGCAACGGTAATCCGTAGTAACTCAATGAATGCTTTCGCTGTACCGGGCGGCTACGTTTACGTGTACACCGGGCTGATCCTGAACATGAAGCATGAATCAGAGCTTGCTGCTGTTATCGGTCACGAGCTTGCACACGTATCCCTGAGACACGTGGCCCGGCGCATGGAACAGATGCAACTGGTCAGCATCGCCAGCATGATCGGGACCTTGGCTGGTATGATGCTCGGAATGGCCGGGGGAGGTAGTAACATGAGCAACTTAGGCTCGGCCATTGCAATGGGATCAATGGGCGGAGCGCAGAGTGCCTACCTCAATTATACGCAGGAAAACGAGCGTGAGGCTGACCATCTGGGCATGAACTACCTTGTCGCTGCTGGCTACAACCCCGAGAGCATGGTTGATGGTTTCAAAGTAATGAAACAGCGCCAGTGGCACATGAGTAACACCAATATTCCGACCTACCTCTCCACCCACCCCGGACTCGACGCCCGAATCGGATACCTACAGGAACGCCTTAAGCGCATGCCGCCGGAATATACTAAGCGCCGGGATGACGATGCTGATTTCCTCAAAGTTCAGACACTTATCAGGGCAAGACTGACCGCAACTGATGTTGGACTTGCGTACTACCATGCTATCCCGGAAAACAAACGGACCTGTCTGGACCATTTAGGACTGGGCATCCTTTATTCCCGTACCAAGCAAAATAAGAATGCAGCCAGTGAATTCAGCAAGGCCCGCGAGCTTTGCCCCGCTGAGACACTAATCCTCCGTGAAGAAGGGCGTTTTTATTTTACTATCGGCCAGATGGACAAAGCATCTCCATTATTGCGTGAAGCATACCTGCGTGATCCTACCGATGTCATGGCTCTTTTTTTCATCGCCCGAATTGAAGGTGCTCGTAAAAATTATAAACAGGCCATCCTGACTATGCGCCGTGTTGCGGAAATGGTTCCCCACGATCAGGAAATCCATTACCACCTTGGACGGATGCTTGGTGAATCTGGGCACTATTTTCAGGCCCATGCCCAGCTCGCCTACGCAGCTCTTTACGGTAACAACCCCAAACAGGCTCAATTTCATCTGCGCAAGGCTGAAGGACTGGCTAAAACCCAAAAGCAAAGGGAAGAACTTGAAAAGCTACAGCAGGCTATAGATCCCAGACCCCAAGATGAAAAAAATGACAAAAAACAGGATAAGTAATATCAGCAATTAAGTTCTGAAATTTAAAGATATTTATTAATAAAAACACTCATTATCCCCACTTTAGGCATCTTGAATGATATCTGGTTTTGATGTAGTGCTTCTCGTTTCGACAATCTTACGCCAATAAAAAGTGAAGCGAACATGATAATCGCAAAATCAATTGACCAAATAGTTAAGCCTCAGGAAGGCTCATGTGTAACAATCGGCAACTTCGACGGAGTCCACAAGGGACACCAGAAACTGATCAACAGTACGTGCCGGAAAGCCAGGGCCAACGGCCTCGCCAGTGTAGTTGTAACTTTTGACCCTCACCCTCTGCGAGTGCTTGTAAACAGCAAGACCCCGCCCTTCATTACTCTCACATCCCAAAAGCTTGAATTGATAGCCCTGCACAAACCGGACATCATTCTGGCCCTTAATTTTACCAGAGACATGGCAGCCCTTTCCCCTGAGGAATTCATTCAGCAGTACCTTATTGCTCCGCTTGGAATGAAAGAGATGGTCGTGGGCTATGACTACGCTTTGGGCAAAGGACGCAGTGGAAACTATAAAACCATTGTGGAACTAGGCCGCAAATATGATTACGGTGTGGAGCGTCTTGATCCGGTCATTATTAATGACGCGGTAGTCAGCTCTTCGCGAATCCGCGACCTTGTCAGCGAAGGCAATGTATGGGATGTCCGCTCTTTGCTGGGACGTTTTTATCAGGTGCGCGGAGAAGTTGTGCATGGCATGGACCGTGGCGGCAAGCTGCTCGGATTTCCCACTGCCAACATAAAGCTTGAAGACGAACTTTTCCCCAAAAAAGGTGTTTACGCCATCCGGGTTGAAGTAGAAGGCAAGGTTCTGCCCGGTGTTGCCAACATCGGAAAGAACCCGACTTTCGGCAACGAAGCCCTTTCGGTTGAAGCACATATTCTCGATTTTTCCGAAAATATATACGGCAAAGATATCCGCGTTCATTTCATCCAGCGCATCCGCTCAGAAAAGAAATTCAACGGGCTTGATGAGCTGAAAGAACGTATCAGCATCGATATCGGACTTGCACGGGAAATTCTTTCTTACCCTGAATCACAGGTCCGCCCCGGACTGCATCTCAGTGAATCAGAACCGGGAGTTGAATAATGAGCCCTTTTCTTAATGTAAATATGTGGAAAGACCTGGTCCGTTCCTATCGCAATGTCAGCCACTTCCGCTGGCTGGTGCTGGGAATCCTGGTTGGTATTCTTTCTGGTATTATCGCCGTACTTTTTTTCGGTGCGGTAGAACTTGGAAAACATTTTTTCATGAGCCAACTGGCCGGACTATCCCTGCCAGCCCCGGAAGGTGAAGAACTTTTCCACGGGCACGCTGCGGAGCATCTACGCACGTGGACCATCCCCATCTGCCTGACCATAGTAGGTCTGGTCACAGGATGGCTGGTCAATAAATACATTCCCGAGACAGTTTCCGGTGGAACAGATGGAACAGATGCGACTATCAAATGTTTCCATCAGGGAGCGGGACGTATGCGTCCTCTCGTACCAATCATTAAAGGAATCAGCTCCATATTCACTATTTCTGCCGGGGGTAGTGCCGGGCGTGAAGGCCCAATTACCCAGATGGGAGCCGGGATAGGTTCATGGCTGGCAGAGAAGCTGAAGCTTTCCACAAAGGAACGACGCATCCTGCTTCTTTCCGGCGCGGCCGGCGGCCTTGGCGCGATCTTCCGCGCCCCTCTTGGTGGCGCACTCACCGCCATTGAAGTAATATACCGAGAAGACTTCGAATCTGAGGCCATACTGCCTTCAGTCATATCCTCGGTTGTTTCATATTCACTTTTCACTCTTTTCTACGGAACAGATCCGATCTTTGGAATTCCCCGTTTCGTTTTCCACGATCCGCGCGAACTTATTTTTTACGTTGCACTGGCCTTCGCCTGTACTTTGGCGGGCTGGATGTACATCCGTACCTTCCGCTTCATTAAATATTCTGTTTTCTATCAGATCAAAGACCGTCTGGGCCTTATGTGGGCCACCGGCATCGGCGGATTGATGATGGGCATAATGGGTATGTTTTTCCCGCAGGTACTCACAGGCGGGTACGGCTGGCTGGAAATGGCCATCATGGGAGAAATTCCGCTCATGATGATGATAGCGATCGTAATCGGAAAGACTGTTGCTACCTCAATGACCATCGGTTCCGGTATGTCCGGCGGTATGTTCGCTCCGGCCCTGTTTGTAGGTGGTATGTCCGGCGGTATCGTCGGCCAGATTGCCGGAAAATATTACCCGGACATCGTCACCCAGCCCGGTGGCTATGTACTGGTCGGCATGGCTGCATTCTTTGCCGGTGTTGCAAAAGCTCCCATCGGCCCGCTGATCATGGTCTGTGAACTGACTCAGGGTTACGGCCTGCTGGCGCCGCTCATGCTCGCCTCCGCGCTGTGCATCGTGCTTGGCCGTGGATTTTCACTCTACGAGCATCAAGTCGAAAGTAAATTTGATTCCCCTGCTCATATTGAAGACAAGACCATTAACATCCTCGAAGGGTTACACGTGGACACCCACTATAAACCGGGACGCGTAACAACCCTCGAAGAAGGAACCACGCTCAAGGCACTGACTGACATCATTGCGAACACCAACGAGCTGTACTTCCCGGTCAAGAATGAAGAGGGAGTCATCACCGGAATCCTGACCATCCAAAATGTCAGGAATCACCTGTTCAATCCGGACCTCTTCGACCTGATTCTCGCCAAGGATCTCGCAACTAAACCAGCTACCCTTAAAGAAGGCGACGATCTCTACACCGCCCTGCTCAAATTCGTTGACAGCGACTACGGACAGATTCCGGTTGTAAGCGAAGATGACCCGAACAGGATCATCGGTATCCTGAACAGGGAAAACGTATTCCGCGCTTATGCAAAGGCAGTTAAGGAATTACGTGAAGCTGCGGAATAGTTTGTTGATGAGCTGCCGGTTTTAAGTAATCAGTAATCTACCTTAAGAATGCAAACTCCCTCTTCCGACTTTTAGTCTGAGGAGGGAGTTTTTTTGTTAATATGGCTCTTTTGTTTAAGTCTGCTGCTGCCCATTGGTTTTCTAAAAACAAATCTCAAGCACAATGAAAATGTTATTTCAGCAAAAAATTAACTAGACAATCTCATCTACATAAGTCCCCGGTGGCGGAACTGCCCCGGCAGCAGAGCTCCCACCTTGCACGGTCTGGGCTGAATCGCTGGTAAGCTCGACCTTCTTTTCGCTTCCCGATGTGACAGAGCTCGCAGCTGAGACCGTACTAACCTGCTCAGCAGCCTGCACACCGCCGGCAACGGTCTGCCCTTCTCCAAGCTCATCACCTTTTAAAACTTTATCGCCTCTTGTTTCAGTGGCTTCTTCGGCCTTTTCCGCAATTTCCTCCGTCAGCTGCTCGGGATCAGGTTCAGCATCAAGGACCTGCTTTGCTCCCTCTGGCATGAGCTTTTCTTCGATCTTCTCTTCAACTTTCTTGTCCTGCTCTTCTTCACGCTCCTTGCGGTCCTTTTCCAGCTTCTCTTCCATCTTTTCGCCGGTGTAGTTCTCGGCTTCTTCCTTAGCAGCTCTTTCCGCTTTCTGCCCTACAAGCATCATGGCAGCATAACTGTCCCCAGAAATAGAAGATACTAAATCAGCTTCTGCCTTATAAATATCAACCACGTTCTGCATACGTGAACGAAATTGATCGGCCACGGCATATGAAGTCATCAATCCGTTAATATAGCGAGACTCTTCACGGTTGGTTTTGACAAAGCTGTCTGCCATCATATTGCGCTGGGAATAAGAATGACCTTGCGGTTCCTGCGCAACAGCTTGCTGATGAGTTGAATTTTCCTCTTCAGCTTCTTTTTCCTTCATATTGAAAATATTGAATTTAAAACCTGAAGATTCATTAATTTTCATTACTTTCTCCTGATTATGCCAACCCAGCTATCTATTATTGCGGCACAGTTATTTTCGGCATAAATTCATATTTCTTTAGGTTCAATATGAAGTTTTATCTCCCCCCTTGCCATCGTCTCCACAGGTATTATGTTCTGGTAACTAAAAATTTCGCATGCCTAGCAAGCAGCATGTCCCTTATTCGGGAGAATATAGGATTATAGCTTTTGCCTCCGGAGACGAAATCAGTTCGACATAAAGCGCGCAGCAAGACAAATCGCTACGCATCATATTGAATAGAATCTAGGAGATGAAAATGGAAATGAGAGGAACAACCATTCTGGCCGTCAAGGACGACAAAGGTACTGCCATGATCGGCGACGGTCAGGTAACACTGGGCCAGGCTGTGGTTATGAAACATTCCGCCGTCAAAGTCCGTACCCTTTACAATGATCAGGTTATCGCCGGATTCGCTGGTGCGACCGCTGATGCCTTCACTCTTTTTGAACGCTTTGAAAAAAAACTGAAAACCTACTCCGGCAACCTTGTTCGCTCCGCGGTTGAAATGGCTACCGACTGGCGCACAGATAAATTCCTGCGCAAACTGGAAGCTATGATTATGGTCGCCGATGCTGAGCATATCCTTATAATCAGCGGAAACGGAGATGTTATCGAACCCGATGATGGTGTCGCCGCAATCGGTTCCGGTGGTTCCTATGCGCTTTCCGCAGCCCGTGCGCTCATGCGTAATACAGAAATGCCGGCCGCTGACATCGCCCAGAAATCCATGGAAATCGCCAGCGAAATCTGCGTCTACACCAACGACAACTTCGTTATCAAAACCCTCGAAAAATAAAAGCGCGAGTTATTAAAATGAGCAATCTTACCCCAAGAGAAATCGTATCCGAACTGGACAAATTCATTATCGGCCAATCTGATGCTAAAAGAATGGTTGCAATTGCCATGCGTAACCGTTGGCGCCGTCAGCAGCTACCGCCGGAACTTCGCGATGAAATAGCACCCAAAAACATCATCATGATGGGCCCCACCGGGGTTGGTAAAACCGAGATCGCCCGCCGCCTTGCAAAGCTCGCCGGATGTCCTTTCTTTAAAGTTGAAGCAACTAAATTCACCGAAGTAGGCTATGTGGGCCGCGATGTAGAATCCATGGTCCGCGACCTGATGGAAATCGGCATCAATCTTGTTCGCAAGGAAGAAATGGAAAAGGTAAAAGTCAAAGCTGAAAAGCATGCCGAAGATGCCTTGCTGGACATCCTGCTGCCTTCTTCCAAGCCCAAGCAAAACGGCATGGGATTCTTCAATTCCTCTGAACAGCAGGAGCAGGAAGTAAAACCGGTAGCCGACCAGTCCTCCACGCGCGAAAAATTTCGCAAAATGTGGCGCGAAGGCAAGCTTGATGAACGAGAAGTGGAAATCCAGGTGACAGTTCAAGGTGGCGGTGTTGAAATCATGTCCATGCCCGGTATGGAAGATATGGGCATGCAGGTCAACGACATGGTCAGCAAAATGTTTCCCGGCAAAAAGAAAACACGCAAGGTCAAAACACGTGAAGCTTATGAAATCCTCATCCAGCAGGAATCAGACAAGCTGATCGACATGGATAACGTTGCTGAACTGGCCCGTGAACGTGTAGAACAGGGCGGGATACTCTTTCTCGACGAGATTGACAAAATTGCCGGAAATCAGGAAGGCGGCGGCTCCGCAAACGTATCCCGTGAAGGAGTTCAACGCGATCTTCTTCCTGTGGTGGAAGGATGCGTGGTTAATACCAAATACGGTATGGTTAAAACTGACCACATCCTGTTTATTTCCGCAGGAGCATTCAGCTACGCCAAGCCCTCGGACCTGATTCCAGAGCTTCAGGGACGTTTTCCTCTGCGAGTTGAACTGACCTCACTCGATAAAGACGACTTCTACCGCATCCTCACAGAGCCACAGAACGCACTGACCGTTCAGTACAAGGCACTGCTTGAAACTGAAAATCTGTCTATTGATTTCAGCCGCGAAGCCCTTGAGGAGGTTGCCTTTAACGCACAGAAATTCAATGAAGAGACAGAAAATATCGGTGCCAGAAGACTCTACACCATTATGGAAAAGATCCTTTCTGATCTTTCTTTCGAAGCACCAGACCGATCCGGGGACTCCATTATTATTGATAAAGAATATGTTCAGGAACAACTACAGGATGTAACAGAAGATAGAGACCTGTCACGTTATATACTCTAGACCACACTGAACAATATAGATATTCAATAAAGAAGCCGGGCCATTACATTAATACCCGGCTTCTTTTGCTATATTTTAAAATTGAGCATCATAAACATCTGTGCTATATATACCAGCAACGAAGAATATCATAAGTTAATAATCTTTTTCCATATAAAAGCAGCATATAAGATGAGCACAGAGCTAACTCCCATGCCTAAGATTAAAGGCACTTTTTCCACCAAACTGGTGCAGGAAATCGGAACCGGGACAACGAAAAGAAAAGTTATCCAGTCATTCCTGTACTTTGCTGAAGAAAAAGACAATGGAGAGATAGGCTTACGGGTCCTCAATGAAAATGATGTTCCAGCCGGTGAAGAACAAATAATAAGCAAAGAAGAGCTGCTGGAATCTTTCACCCCCGAAGTGGAACTTTATATTTCCACTGTATTTCCCGCCATCCAGCACTTGAACAAAACTCTCGCCAAGGCGGACCGTGAAAGACAGCACGGCAATACTTTCACAGCTGAAATGGAGTACGGTAAGGCTCTTAAGATAGATGAAGACAACATCCGCGCCAACTTCGGAATAGGGCTCTGCTATCTTGACCGTAATGAAGCGGAAAAAGCTACAGACGTTTTCAAGAGGCTTATTGATCTGGATGCAGCATTTGGAAAGCAACACAAACATCTTTTCAATGATTTCGGCATCTCGCTGCGCAAAAATGAGATGTTTGATGAAGCTATAAGATTTTATACCAGAGCGCTCGGTTTGACCGACAATGATGAGAACATATACTTCAATATTGCCCGGTGCCTGTATGATAAAGGCCAAAAAAAAGAATCCCTGGAATACGCTGAGAAGTGCCTTGCCATCAATCCGCAATCTAAACCGGCTTTAAAACTGAAAAAATTCCTTAACACCAAGAAAGGTGTTTGATTCACAAATTTCCACTCTGTCCGAACAGAACCGGATAAAATCCTTCTTAATCTTTATTAAGAAGGATTTTTTTTCCTCCTATGCCTCAAAAAAACTTCCAACCTCCTGAGATAACTAAATACAAACTTTAGGCACGCACCTTGCTTAGATATCCGTAACCGGATTTTTATTCCGGTTCATGGTTTAAACAGGTGTCGGCGGAGTCAGCGTAAAAGCCACACCTTTCAAGGAGTTTCTCATGGGTTTCAGCTCATTATATACAGCCGCAACTGGCGTAAAATCGCACGGAATGCTGATGCATCAGATTGGTGCCAACCTCGCCAACGTTAATACTCTCGCTTATAAGAGCGGCGATACCTTTTTGGAAACGCTTGCCAGCCAGAACTCGGCTAAAGCAAATTCCGGTATTGTTTCAGGAGGCACGCACACTGCCGGGCAGATCGGTCTCGGCTCAAGGGTTGCTGCTACCAGAATCAATTTCAAGGAAGGTTCTTTCGAATCATCAAGTTCCAGCACAGATATCGCAATCGGTGGTCAGGGATTTTTCCGTGTAGCGGACCCGGTAAGCTCAACCAGCTATTATACCCGTGCGGGTAATTTTCATTTCGACAAGGAAGGACATCTCGTAGACGGTCATTACAACAGGCTACAGGGTTACAAGATAAACGCTGACGGCGTAATCGGGACAACTTCCAGTGATATTACCCTGCCCATGAAGGAAGAGACAAACGCCAGCGGTGAAACAGTTCAGGTTGTAAAATCAGACCCGAAGGGAACAGACTCGGTATCTATCCGTACCAACCTCGATTCCGGAGCGACAGATAACAGTCAGGATGATGGTAATCCGTTCTTTTCACTTCTTAATGAATGGAATGGCTCCAGCGACACTCCGCTTAATGCTGATAAATATGAGTACAACAGCTCTATCCAGATTTATGATGACAACGGCAACAAGCATAATCTGGTTGTATATTTTGACAAAGTAACCAACGATGGAGACTCATCAGACAAACGTCACTGGGAATATATTGTAACCGTCGATCCGAAGAGTGACGCTAGCGCTCTTGGCGGAACTTCCGGTGCAGGACTGGTCATGGCCGGAACCCTCACTTTTTCCGGTGACGGAACCCTGCTCAACCAGAGTGCCTTCACTCTCGCAGATGGCGCAACCGATGCCAAGGATCTCAACAACTGGGAGCAGGCTGCTCTGAACAGTAATGGACAGCCGACCTTTGATGTCATCATGTCCGGAGCAATAGGCACTCCTGCATCACAGACTATTTCCCTCGATATGGGTATAACTTCTGCAACTGACTCCTGGACAAACACAGGAATGACAGCAGCGGATATAGGCAGCAATGCATCTTCCCTGCCCGGAATGGATCAGGGTAGAATCAATGCGCTTGCAACCACAGACTATTACGGTTCATCTTCAACCATCAGCCATTCACAGGACGGATTCGGAGAGGGTTACCTTCAGAATGTAGCCTTCAACACAGAGGGGGTGCTGGTGGCCATGTTCTCGAACGGGCAGACCAGCGATCTCTATCAGGTGAATCTGTACAATTTTAAAAATGAGTACGGACTGCGCCGTGAAGGTTCAAACTACTTCACCGCGACAAAAGACTCAGGTGACGGAGTTCAAGGTGTTGCCAAGAAGCAGGGACTAGGCTCGGTAGTAAGTAACAGCCTGGAGACATCCAACGTTGACCTTGCAGAAGAATTTGCCACCATGATCCTGACCCAGCGCGGGTTTCAGGCCAACTCAAAAGGCATAACCACCACAGAGGCCATGATCAACACGGCTCTGGGAATAAAGAAATAATTACCGGATATAAAAAAGCCCCCGGCAAAATCTGCACGGGGGCTTTTCTTATTGCTGTATACAGCTGCTAGCTCAGCTTTTCAGCCAGCATACGCAGGTGCTTGCGCTCTTCGTCAATACATTCTTCCACGAATTTACGCTCAGTGTCAGGAACCATTCTTTTCAACTCGGTAAAAAGAAGGATGGTGTCCTTTTCAAAACGCATTGCAGCACGCACAGCCTGCTCAAAATTGAAAGCCTCATCTTTGAAGGCCTCTGTATAATCGAAGTTGAATACGTCATGTGAATCCACAAGGGCCATAACGTACTGAGTATATTCTTCGTAATCACTTCCCGGAGGAATCTCGATAGCGCCAATACGGTCGCGCATATCACGGAAGAAAAGCTCATGCCTGGATTCTTCTTCAGCAAAAAATTCAAAAAATTCCTTTGCAGCGGGGTCTTTTGCTTCATCTGCAGCAAGAAGATAGAAAGCCTGTCCTTTCTGCTCAATACGCATGGCAAGTTCAGCCACTTCGTTGGCACTAAAAAAAGTAACCATTTGTACACCTCGTTAAATTAATAACTTCTTATTGAAATCGTTTTTTCTTATGATTTATCTGGGACAAATCAGCCGAATCTCTGCAAACAGGTGGTCATTAACATTTAATATTAACCAGAGTTTCCAAAAGCGCAACCGCATCAGGTTATATTTTTCTGCAAGACCCTTTGCCATTTTCATGATTCAATAATATAAAAAGCTATTGGATTCAGTCTATAAACTTAAGCAAATGCCTTCAAACAAGCAAAGCACAGCCCTAGATAACAGTTTTCTGAAACCATATATAACATCCAAGGGGACAAAAATGATCACAGATCAAAACGACGACATTGCCCTGCAACATTTTGTGGAACAGGCACTAGACAAGCTGGACCAGATTGAAAATATACTCATCCAGATGGAGCGCAGCACATCTTCCTGCACAGCTTCCGTTGCACAGGTCTACGGAATACTGGTGTCATTAAAAGAAAGCGCTTCGTTACTGGAGCTGACCAGTATCAGCCTTGTAGCCGATAAGCTGGGCAAAGTTCTAGATCAGGTTTATAAAAATGAAATCGAACTTACCAACGACCTGCTCAACATTATCATCGACTCCTTCGACAAACTTAATGAAATAGTCAGTAACGCTACACTAAGCGACGACTATGATATTCGCATCATCACATTACCTCTGGAGATGTATTCCAAACCCAGCGCAGTAAAGCCGGCCAAGGATGTAAAAACAGCACCAAAAGAGGAAACTCAACTGAAGAAGGCAGCAATGCCACAAACGCAAGTGGATATGGATGATCCTGTGCCCGATCCTGAACCAGAGCCTGAACCAGAGCCAGAGCCAGAGCCGGAGCCGGATCAGGAACAGGAACAAATTCCAGCAAAAAGCAAAAACAGTAGACGACTTACACCGGCCGCTTTCCGCAAGAAGTACGGAATCAGGAAAGATATTGATCTGGCCAGCAATTCGAATCCATTAGGGATTTCCAAGGCAGTATCAAACGCTGTGGTAAACATAGCTAAGAACTTCTCTTCTTTTGAGCTAAGCTCTGACGACAGCCTCAAATACGAACTTGCAAAACGGCACGAGGTTCCTGAAGAATGCGTGCTCACAGCCAGTGGAGCTGTCGAAATTCTGGACTTAGCCCTGCGTCTTTCTGCAATTCCCGGCGTAGACCATGTGCTCAGCTATGAACATGGTCTGCCGGAATACAGCAGTGTTGCAGCTCTTTGCGGCATAGAACTACTGCGGCTGCCTCGTGGGCGCAACTTTTCGCCACCGCTGGACCAGTTGGTGACAACTGCCAACAAAAATACAGCTGCTGTAATTATAACCAACCCGGATGTCCCCTCCGGATACGGTATTCCCGCGGAAGAACTGGCGACAATGGCCAACCTGCTTCCCGAACGTACTCTGCTTATAGTAGATGAGCGGTATATTGAATTTGCATGGCCTGAAGATGACTATTCAATGGTATATTTTTTGGATAAAGCCCCCAATCTTGTAATTTTGCGTAGCTTTACCTGGTCATTCGGCTTAAAAGGTGTGCGCCTCGGCTATGCGCTTATGAATAGTGAACGTGCGCAACAATTTGAGGAATCAAGGCTCCCGCACCCTATCAGTCCGCTGAATGTAGAGGCTGGATTGGCAGCCCTGACCCACAATGAATTCTACTATTCCACAATTGCCCTGATCATCAGGGGCCGTGAGCGTGTTCAGAATGGATTGAAAGAACTGGGGTGTACAGTATATCCAAGCCAGAGTAATTTCATAATGTTCAATGCCACCATTCCCGCAGAAGAGCTTCACGCCCGGATGCTGGAACACGGCTTTAAACTCAGAACACTTGAAAAGTTCGGCCTTCCGGATCTGCTAACTGTTTCCATCGGCAACAATTCAAGAAACCGTATGTTTCTGGCTGCTATGAAAAACATTTTATAACATGGAGGATTAAATGATAAAAAAAATGATATTTTCCGGAATTATTCTGCTCGCGCTTAGTGGCTGTTCAAGCCATCCCACAAGCATGCAGGACGTAAATGTATACTGTCGTTCGCTTTCCAGTCCGGCGTTCTGCAACGATCAGGACAGCGTTTGTGCCAAGTATTCTGAGACAATGCTCGCCCAGTATAAATCCGCAAAAGAATGCCGACAGGCCTGCGAAGGAGTCCGCATGAAAACCGACTTAAATATGATACAGCAGGAATGCCGTGAAATAATGGAAAAAGTAGAAGGACGATGCACTGAATTCTGCAATGCCAACTACTCGGACTGATAAGGTATAGCCCACTGAACCTTGCAAGTTGCTATTCTCTGGCGTAATAGCGAATAAAAACAATACAGGCAGTGCGTCTTTTCAAAAAGAGCACTGCCTCTAACTAATATCAAATAAAATCAAGGACTTTTGTGCAATGTTGAAACGGTTCACTGTCGGACAAAAAATATTCTGTAGCTTTAGTATAATATTTATCCTTTTTGGAATCGTCAGCGTCGAGTCCTTGATAGCGCTGCATAAATCATCTTCCGGTTTCACTGACTACCGCTACTTCGCCAATGATTCAAACCTGATCGGTAAAATTCAAGCAGGAATCCTCCAAAGCCGCACATATGTTAAAGATTTCATCATCACCGGCGACAACAAATACAGTCGCCAGTACAATGAAACCGCACATAGTATTTTTCCGCTTCTAGCGACTGCGGCGGCTGAAATAAACTCCACTGACCGCAACAAGATTATCCATGAAATCGACAGCCTGCTGAATGAGTATGACGCAAGTTTTTCCAAAGTAGCCAGTGTGCAAAAGGAGCGAGACCGGATACTTGACACTGTCATCCTTCCCGCCGGTTCTCTGATGGAGCAGAATTTTGAACACATTATCGATAATCTCAAGAAAGTAAAAAACAATTCACAAGCCCTGTATTACTGCGCCAAAGGCGTCCGCCACCTGATTCTGGCCAGACTTTTTAACACAAAATATCTGGACAGCAGCCTTGATTTGCACAGAGACAAAGCCATCAAAGAGATGGAAATGGTCAACGAGAATTTAAGCACCCTCGCGACATTGCTGAAGAACGGTAATCTTGATCTGCTCAAGGATATCGGAAATGCAGCAAAAGAATATACGAATTCTTTCAAGGAAGTTATCACTCTTACCGAAACCCGTGACAAACTTATCAATAACGAACTTGACGTTATTGGACCGCAAATGAGTGACCTTATAGATAAGGCAAAGCTTTCCGTCATTGCTGATCAGAGCATACTCGGTCCGACTCTACAGGCCCGCAATGACCGTGCCATCATGAGCACTTACATTTTCGGGATCATCGCATTCCTGCTGGGTACAGCTGCGGTATTCATTGTAGGCCGGGATATAACATTACCCCTGCGTAAAGTGGTGGCGGCAGCCTATCGCATTGCCGAAGGAGACATGACGCAGGAAATCAAGGGAACGGACCGCAAAGATGAGCTAGGTTCACTGGCACGGGCATTCAATAAAATGAATGATTCACTTATCGAAATGGCCGGAGCTATGGAACGGGTTGCAAATTCAGACCTTACCGTCGAAGTTGAAGCCCGCTCGGAGAACGACACAATAGGCAAGGCTCTCACAGTTATGCTTGAAAACCTAAAAGGTGATAACCTCAAAATTCACGAAGCAGTGCGCACTCTGTCCTCATCCCTAAGCCAGATTTCAGCAGCTTCTGCTGAACTGACAGCCAGTGCAGCTGAAACTGCCAGCGCAGTGGCAGAGACAAATGCCACAGTTGAAGAAGTCAAGCAGACCGCTCACCTCTCTAATGAAAAATCAAGACAGGTTGCCGACGTAGCCCGCAAGGCGGTATCAACATCCCAGCAGGGCAGAAAAGCTGCGGATGAGGCTTCTTCCGGAATGAAGGAAATCCGCATGCAGATGGATACTATAGCACAGTCCATCGTCAAACTGTCCGAACAGTCACAGCATATCGGTGATATCATTTATGTAGTAAACGACCTTGCCGACCAGTCCAATATTCTGGCTGTTAACGCATCCATAGAAGCTTCAAAAGCAGGAATAGAAGGACGAGGTTTCACCGTGGTCGCCCGTGAAATCCGAAATCTATCAGACCAGTCCAAACAATCTGTCGCGCAGATCCAGTCCATTCTCGCTGACATCCAGAAAGCAACCAGCTCCGCTGTTATGATTACCGAACAGGGCGGTAAGGCCGTCGAAACTGGTGCCAATCTCTCAGCGCAGACAGGTGAGGCAATTCTCAACCTCAGTACCGTCATCAACCAGTCAGCCCAGTCTTCAGCCCAGATAGCAGCTTCCAGTCAGGAACAGCTGGCAGGACTTGATCAGGTTGCGGTAGCTCTCGGTTCGATCAAGCAGGCAGGTGAACAGAACCTTGAAAGCTCACGCCAACTGGAAGAGGCTGTAAAAGATCTGGACCAACAGGCCAGGTCTCTCAAAGACATGATGGACAGATTTAAACTCTAGTCTACGGCAATAATTCTTATAACCAGGCCCCGTGAGAACTTCTCTCGGGGCCTTTTTCGTTTTCCGCAATACATTGTCTGAATAATAAATCAAAAAAAGTAAATTCACGACAACAAACACAACTACTTTAAATAACACAATTAAAATACGAAAATCCCCTCACGCTGGATATATTTTACCTCTCCTCAAACGTTTAACACAACCAACCAGTGTCCGAACAAACGTTAAATATTTCTTTTTTACAAAATTTTAATGAGTATTATTTGTCAAAAACAAACAGAAGCCATCCTTTTAGCTTATTTTACATTTTTTTACCGAACAGATACAAAATTTAAATTTTAATCGTTTGAAGCAACCTAAATCTGGAAACCATCAATAATACAAGTATATGTTTTTATTGATTAAAAATAATTTAATATCTTTTTCAGGATTATTTAATACATAAAACATCACATATAAAATAAGTAACAGCTATTCGACAACAACCTATAATAATGAATTAATTTCTTTAAAACACTGTTTTTTGCAAAAATGTCTTTTGCAAAGCATTCTTTTAAGATATTTTTTTACCATCTAATGCCTATTCCAGAATTCTTAATGCACATCTTAGGAGGTAAAGAATGAAAAATTTGCTTATCAGGTCACTTCTGGCTCTCACGGTTCTCGCGCTGGCTTTGATAGTTGTCAGTGGCTGCTCTAAAAATGAGGAAAAGATTAAGATCGGTTTCAACATTCCTCTCACCGGGGATATTCCCAAAGTTGGTGAAGCTTCCAAGAATGCGGCGGAAATGCTCCTTGCGGACATTAACGGGCAGGGCGGGCTTGATGTTGGCGGGAAAAAAATCCCCCTTGAATTCTTTTATGAAGATAACGAATCTAAAGCTGAATCAGCGGTTAACGTTGCCCTGAAGCTGATTGAGCAGGATGGTGTGGTAGCAATCATCGGCCCCAACTCTTCCAAGCAGGCTGTCCCTGCAGGCGGAACCTGTAACGACAATCGCACTCCCATGGTTTCGCCCTGGTCCACCAATCCGGATACAACCAAAAACCGTCCCTGGGTTTTCCGCGCAGCTTTCCTTGATCCATTTCAGGGTCCGGTTGCTGTGAACTTCGCTACCAAGCAGTTTAAAGCCAAGACCGCTGCGGTTCTCTTCGATGTTTCCAATGACTACTCGAAAGGCCTTGCTGAAATTTTTAAAGATGTCTTTGAAAAGAAAAATGGTGCAGAATCTGTAGTAGCCTTTGAATCCCACGGAACAAAGGATCAGGACTTCTCCGCGCAGCTTACCAAGATCATCAACTCCAACCCCGATTTCATTTTTGTACCTGACAACTACAATCAGGTGGCTCTTATTGTTAAACAGGCCCGGGATCTCGGTTATAAAGGCCCCTTCATGGGCTCTGACGCATGGGGTTCTGCCGAGCTGATGAAACTTTGCGGCGACGACTGCAAAGGCCAGTTTTTCTCCACCCACTATGCAGCCGCCGGTGCGAAAGGCGCAACCAAGGAATTCATTGACCGCTACGAAGCCAAGTATGGTGAAACTCCTGACGATGTTGCCGCCCTTACTTGGGACGCAGCCCGTCTTGTCCTGCAAGCCATTCAGGATGCTGGTTCCTACAGTTCCGACTTAAAAACCGAACGCAAATCAATCCGTGATGCTCTGAGCAACATCAGAGAATTCGCGGGAATTACCGGTTCCATGAAATTTGACAGCCAGGGTGACCCCATCAAATGCGCAGTCGTTGTTCGTATCGACGAAAACGGCAACTTCGTATTTGCTGAATCCGTCTGCCCGTAGGTCGTTAAAATTAAAACGGACGGTGGAAGTAACAGTTCCACCGTCTGATTCTTCTGCTTATTCCAAAATGAATCAGGCTGCTTCAATAAATTGCGAAGCTTTGGAACGATGATTGTTTTATCATTAACCTATTTCAAAATAGGGATTCCAAAGGACTTAGATCCCTTGGACGCTATGGGCGATTTCAATTCATCAAAAAGCGCAAAGCGCATCAAAAATGACTCTTCAAAAAAGGATGACCGCAAGTGGATATCCTCATCCAAAATTTACTTAATGCCCTACAGTGGGGCAGCTTTTACGCGCTGATTGCGCTGGGTTACACCCTTGTTTACGGGGTCCTTCTGCTGATCAACTTTGCCCACGGCGATATTTTTATGGTCGGGGCATATATCGCATTTTTTGTGGCCACCGCCCTGCTGGGATTTCTCAACTTTAGCCCATGGATGGTGCTGGCCCTGACAGTACCGCTGACCATGATCCTAACCGCAGGTGTGGGAGTATCACTTGAACGCATCGCCTACCGTCCCTTGCGCAGAAAAGGAGCACATCGGCTTTACGTAGTCATCACCGCACTTATGACCGGGCTTATTCTTGAAAACGGAAACCTCGCCCTGCTAGGCGCAAGCCGCAAGAAGTTCCCGGAACTTCTCGACAAAGTCGTCTACACTTTCGGAAATGTCTCGGTCACCAACCTTAAGATCATTGTTATCTTTGCGGCCATTGCGGTTTTCCTGCTCCTGCAATTCATTGTCACAAAGACTAAAATCGGCATGGCCATGCGCGGTATTTCCTATGATAAATTTGCTATTCCGCTCATGGGTATACCCATCGACAACGTGATTGTGTTCACCTTTATACTCGGGTCTGGCATGGCCGGTCTGGCCGGACTGCTCTTTGCCATGTCTTACCCCATCCTTGAGCCGTATATGGGCGCGCTCATCGGCTGGAAAGCGTTTATTGCTGCAGTTGTGGGCGGTATAGGTGATATTCGCGGAGCTTTTATCGGCGGCTTCCTGCTCGGCTTCATCGAGGTCGGAGTTGTAGCCGTTTTTCCCTCAACTTTCCGGGACCTGTTCGCCTTTTCAATCCTGTTGGTCATCTTATGGATAAAACCGACAGGGATATTCGGCGTTGCCAAGACAACCAAGATTTAAGGCGGATACACAATGCAGAAATACAGTTTCAATTTCGGAATCTGGGCCATGGCCGCAATTGTTGTGGCTCTTTCACAGTTCGGCGCTCTGGACCTCTACATCCAGTCAGTAATCATGTTTATCGGCATCAACATCATACTTTCATCAAGCTTGAATGTTGTTAACGGATACATGGGAGAATTCTCCTGCGGACACGCCGGATTCATGTGTATAGGGGCTTATGTCTCATCCATTCTGAGCGTAATGTTTTTCGCGCAGGACAAGATTTTCGGTGCCCCTATCCTGCCGCCCGCCCTTGCTCCGCTGGGCTTTCCAGTCATAGTGCTCATCTCCGGTCTGATATCGGCTGTGGCTGGACTTATTGTGGCTATTCCCTCCTTTAAAACAAGGGGGGACTATCTGGCGATTATCACCATTGCCGCAAACTACATGGTCATTTCAGCCATCGAAAACATGGACATTATCGGCGGACCACGCGGATTCATGGGCATGAAACGGGTGGTCAATGCAATGGAAGACCTAATTGATATTCCATGGATGATGATATGGGTAATCCTCGGAACATTCATGAGCATATGGATGATCCGCCGTTTTGTATCTTCCACCTACGGCAAAGGTATCATGTCCATATGCCAGGACGAAGTCGCAGCCGAAATCATGAGCGTTGACACCAACAAGATGAAAATGGCCGCCTTCATGCTTTCATCAGGACTTGCCGGGGTTGCCGGAGCGCTGTTCGCCCACGTGCTCGGCTACGTCAACCCGCAGTCATTCAACATCATGAAATCAACCGAATGTCTGGTCATGGTTTACCTCGGCGGCATGGGCTCGCTGGGCGGATCAGTGCTTTCAGCCGTTTTCTTCACTGTAATGCTTGAGTTGCTGCGCTTCATCATCCCGGGCATCGACAGCGGTCTGCATATGATCAACCTGCTTCCTGACACCTACCATCTCAGCCAGGTCTGGAAATGGGTTCTCATCCCGCTGACCCTGATCCTGCTCATGCAGTTCAGGCCCGAAGGAATCATGGGCAACAAGGAACTGCCCGACCTGTTCCCGCGGCTTAAGAAATTCTACAAATTCAAGTAGCCCGAACCGCGAGAAAAGGAGAAAACATGACACTCTTAAGTATAAACGGACTCACTCAAAGATTCGGAGGGCTGCAAGCCGTTTCGGATTTCAATATCGAGCTTGAAGAAGGTTCACTCACCGGGCTGATAGGGCCGAACGGTGCAGGCAAAACAACTATCTTCAACCTCATATCCGGCTTCTACCAGCCCACGGAAGGAAATATCACTTTTGCTGAACACCCGACACGCGGACTGAAACCGCATCAGGTCACCGCGCTGGGAGTTGCCCGCACTTTCCAGAACATCCGCCTCTGGCATGACATGACAGTGATAGACAACATCCGTATCGCCCAGCATTACCGTATGGGGTATGGCTTTTTCGATGCCATCATGCGCACCAGAAACTACTACCTCAGGGAAAAGGAAATTGAACGGATCTCTATCGAGCTTCTCGAATTCATGGACCTGAAACAATACGCTGAAGAATTGCCTACAAACCTTCCATACGGTCTGCAACGACGGGTTGAGATAGCAAGGGCCATGTCCATACAGCCTAAGCTTCTGCTGCTTGATGAACCGGCAGCCGGACTGAACTCCTCGGATGTGGAAGGTCTGATCAAGCTCATTAAGTGGATTCATGATGAATTCGACATCACCATTCTCATGATCGAGCATCAGATGAAGGTGGTAATGACCCTTTGCAAATGGATAAAATGTATTGATTTCGGCGCTACAATCGCTGAAGGAACACCCGAAGATATCCAGTCCAGCGAGACTGTTATCAAAGCTTATCTGGGAGATGATTCAATCTGATGACTACTCTACTTGAAATCAAAGATCTCCGCGTGAAATACGGCAATATCGAGGCACTGCACGGCATCTCGTTCAATGTCAATGAAGGTGAAATCGTCACTCTCATCGGGGCCAACGGTGCTGGAAAAACAACCACCCTGCTCTCCATCAGCCGATTACCGCCGCCGGAAGCACCCAAAGTAATTTCCGGAAATATCTACTGGAAGGGCAATTCCATACTCGACATGCCGCCGCATAAGGTTATATCCGACCTGCATTTGGCCCTAGTCCCGGAAGGACGCCATATTTTCGGCAACCTGACAGTGGAAGAAAACCTCAAGCTGGCAACATACGCCCGCAAGGATTCCATTAAAGAAATCCACGAGGACTATGACCGCGTTTTCGGACTCTTCCCGCGCCTTGCAGAACGGCGCAAACAGCGTAGCGAATCCCTTTCCGGTGGCGAGCAGCAGATGCTGGCTGTTGGCCGCGCGCTCATGTCCAAATGTAATTTCATCATGCTTGATGAACCTTCCATGGGACTAGCTCCGCTTCTCATGTACGACATGTTCCGCACACTAAAGGAGCTGAATGAGCAGGGACTGACAATTCTGCTCATCGAACAGAATGCCAACCTTGCACTCAAGTTCGCACATCGTGGTTACGTGCTTGATACTGGTGAAATTGTGGCTCAAGGGTCGTCCACTGAACTTATGGATGATCCTGAAGTCAAAAAGGCTTATCTAGGCGGTTAAGAGGCCTCCGGCGGCGCTAGTGCGTGGCCCTCCGGGGCTTAAACCCTTTTGCAAAAGGATTTAAGAATCCCAAAACATTTCATTGCGGCTGCGCCGATGAGTTTAATTAAATAGTCTTAACAACATCAAAACGGGTGGTTTGACTTAGCGTCAGACCACCCTTTTTTTATTGTAAAAACTTAAAAAAGTTACTTCACGCGCCCTTTTGCTGTGGCGTGTTCGATATTAATTTTGATGACCCGCGTCTTGTCCATGTCATTATTAATATACTTCTCGCCTGCGGGAACATGCTCAGGGGAAAGGCGGTGTACCAATGCCAGCAGCGCTTCTTTCTTCTCGTCCCCGGAAACTTCTTCAGCCTTACCAAAAACGACCACCGAGCGGAATTTGATACTAAACGTGGAAGGAAGCAACTCCGTATCAACGTAGACACAGAAAGAAACTTTAGAATTAAATGCTATATTATCAAGCTTATGCCCACTCAGACTGCAATGAAAATAAACCGCGCCTTCATGAAAAACGTAGTTAAGAGGTACGGCATAAGGATAACCGTCTTCACCACAAGTGGCGAGGACACCCTCTTCCCCAGTCTTCAAAACTTCTTCAACTGAACCTTCAGGCAAAATCTTCTTGGTATTCTGAATATCTCTGAACATTCCTTTTATCTCCATTTAAAATTGTACGTATCTAAATACTTCAGAACCCGACTGACATAAAGTAACAATTCAGAGATATTTCATAATCACAGTTTCTGACTACCGACTACGTCCACCAACCCTGACAAATTCACCGGGAGGGCCAAGCCGTACATCATAAACTACTGCAAATCCACGCAACACCAACGTACTCATGAACCCGGCAGCCATGGCAACTTCTGGCTGAACGAAAAACTTCATCATCCCCACGTTCACAAAAGCACCTGCCAAAGCAGCAACGGCATAAAGTTCACCACAAAGAATCATGGGCCGGTTTCCGGTCAGCAGATCACGGATCACTCCGCCACCGGTGGCTGTCATCACCCCCATAAATACGGCAATGGTCCACGGAACCTGACTCTGCAGCGCCACAGTACTACCAGTAACAGCAAAAGCACTTAGGCCCAACGCATCAAACCACGAAGTGGCCTTATAGCGGTCCTTGATCTCCAGACGGCAGAAATATGTAAACAGTGTCGCGATTATGCATAAATAAAGCTCAACAGGTTCACGTGTCCACCAGACCGGGCGGTCCAGCAGCACATCGCGCAACGACCCGCCGCCGAGCCCTGTAATTGTACCGATCAGCACATAACCTACTATATCCATTCTACGTCTGCCCGCAGCTAAAGCGCCACTGACAGCAAAAACTATGTCGCCGAAATACATGAATCCATGGATGGCGGACTGTACCATAGCACCATTCAATACACTCATATTCAACCTCAAAAGCAGACCGTCTGCATTATTTATAATTTTTATTTAATTTCAGGTAATCAAAATTTGAGGCACAGATAATTTCAGATTTATAAATTGTAAAGATCAATTTTCTTCTTATCGCGATTTTTTTATTATATTTTAAAGCAACATAAATACCCATATTGCATCAACATGATGCCGCGCTTGCCTGTCATGCTTTCCATTGATATAAGAATACCCTTTTTCAAAACATATTTATTCCTTACCGAGACTAATAATGACATCATCAAGAGAATCGACAGCATATCTTACAGTATCATGTAAAGACAGACCCGGAATCGTTTCCGCAGTTTCCGGATTCCTGTTTTCAAAAAATGCCAACATCATTCATTCCGACCAGCATTCCAGTGATCCTGTAGGCGGACGCTTTTTCCTGAGAATGAAATTTCACATGAACGGAATAGAAGACGGCCTTGAAGAATTCCGGAAAGAATTTTCCGAACAAGTCGCCAAAAAATTCGATATGGAATGGAACATCAATCCGGCATGGATCAAAAAAAAGACAGCTATCCTTGTCTCTAAATTCGACCATGCACTCATGGATCTGCTATGGAGAGCCAAACGTGATGAGTTACACACTGAAATCACCATGGTCATCAGTAACCATGAAGACCTGCGTGAAGCAGTTGAATCATTCGGTGTAACCTTTCACCATGTCCCCGTGATAAAAGATAAAAAAGAAGAATCCGAAGCTAAAATTCTCGAACTCATGGATGGTAAAGCTGATCTGGTCATCCTTGCCCGCTACATGCAGATTCTGACTCCCAAGTTGATTGAATCCTACCCTAACCGCATCATTAACATCCACCACTCTTTCCTGCCGGCATTCGTTGGAGCTGATCCATACCGCAGAGCTGGTGAACGAGGAGTAAAGCTCATCGGAGCAACCGCTCATTATGTAACCGAAGAGCTTGATCAGGGTCCGATCATTGAGCAGGATGTTATTCGTGTGTCCCACCGTCATGACTACGAAGAGCTAAAAATTCTCGGTCGCGACATCGAGCGGCAGGTTCTCAGCAGAGCCGTGAAATGGCATCTCACCGAGAGAGTGCTTGTAGACGGCAACAAGACTGTAGTATTTATTTAGATTAAAAATATAAAAACAAAAAGCTCCCCGCGCTTAACGTGCGGGGAACTTTTTGTTTTTAAAAAATATAGCTAGTTACTTAGAAACTGACAACTTTTTGGCAATTTGCTCATCGCTCTGCTCACCTATACCGAAACGCATGAAAAGATCATTAAGCTTGCCACGAATATCTTTGGTAGCTTTGGCAACAGCCTGTAAACTGATGAAGATCAGAAATTCGACCTTGTAATCGCCTTTTTCAAACAAACGCAAAATAGCGGTAGCCAGTTCTTTTTCAAGGGCCAGCAATTGCATTTCTTTAACCAGTTCCTGAACTGTGTTGTGCTTGAATATAAGCCAATCGCTGTTTGTTGAGTCCTTCATCCACATACGGGCCATACGGATTCTGGTCATACCTATTTCTTTCAGATCCTGAACATCCTTGGATAAGGCTCTTCTACGCTTAAGCACCCGCAGCTGCATCTTGCTTTCCTCTCCCTGCATCTTGACCTTCAGCAGAGAAGAAAACTTTACTTCTGTAAGATAAACAAACAACTTATCAAGAGAATCAACATCAAACCTGCGTAAAAAAACTGTCAGAACTTTTTCGTCACGCTGGGTAAAAGTTTTCAAGCCCTGCAAAAACTCACGAACAACAATATCAAGAGTGATGCTAACCCCGATAGCGCATGCACTGATCTGATCTTGCGCAAACTGCATCTGCCGGGCCATTTCAGCTTCTTCTTCGGTGCTGTCTGCGGAATAGGCATTCTTCCTAAGCGCCTCCATGGCATTATCGTAATCCTGCTTGAATTTAGCTGTCGCCGGATCAATACAGACTATCCGCGCTATACGTTCAACCACATCATTGCTTATCGGGTCTTCGTCATGCACGAGCACCCTGCTTTCCTGCAGGGAATTGTAAGTCATTTTTAAAATTTCTGCGGACTCTTCATCCATGCCGACCTGTTCAAAGGCACTCTGTATTCTGGTTTTATCTATTACCGGAATATCTGCAGCAAAACGCTTAATAACATCATCAAATGGGAAACGCAGAATCAGATATTTATTATCTCTGGTGAGAGTATAACTTTCATTGGAAATTATATCCTTAAGAGATGTTTCCACTTCATGGGTAATGAATTGATCGATTAGAGCCTGCCAGAAGTTCTTATCCAACTCGAAATCTTCCAGCAGGGTATTATACTTCTTCAGGGCCGGTTCCCCAAGATGACGAAGAGTTACTTCTTCAAAGTTGTCGGAAATAAGGCAGGAAGCGTAAACCACACCTTGAACGGTCTTTATCAGCAGAGTTTCGGCGTTAATAATACGTGATCTGATGCTTTCCAGAACATCTTTATCTTTACCGTCTTTAAGCTTGCTGAATCTACCTATCATGAGGATAAATTCACTTAGAATTTTCTTGATAAATTCATGGGCAGGCAAGTCAATCGAGCGATGGCACAACAGAGCAATAATTCCACTCTGCTGTTTTTCCAGCAGTGGAAACTCATTAATACGGTTGTTATTATACTTAATAAATTCTAAAAAGACTTCACGCTCAAGGACTTCGCGCAGAGTATTGCGCTCCTTAAGCCTCATTAGAACTTTCAAGTAAAATTCTATCCGCTTATCTTTATCGGGAAGCTGTTCGCCATCCCGGGACACTTCACTCATGAATACTCCATCAAAATTTCATAATCATTTGCATGAAAATGTCTCAATTCTGCCACAATAGTCAAGAAGTTATACCATTATATGCAACAATAATTCCCAAAGATAAAGGTCGAAGGTATTGTTCGCTGCAACTGGATAGTATACACCCACAAAAGAAACTGATCAATGATATCTTTCTTGCTTAATTCCAGCAAATATTAAAAGATGACACATGATTGATCTTAGAAATTACCGAAACAAGCCAGCCAGACCACACGGGACATTATAAAACATGATTACATGTAATAAATGCGGAAAGAAGAACAACGATGCTGCTAAAATCTGCTCAGGATGCGGCTTCAAGTTGCAATCCGGCCGAAAAAGACTCGAGAGCAACGCTGCGGAAGACGATCGCCGGTCCATGTTCCATCTCAAGCTCGAAAAAAAACAGCGTTTTACCAAACATGCAGAAGCGTGGGTGTACGCCCTTTTTCTGCTGGGAGCGGTTGTTTTTTTCACCTACAACAAAATGTATTGGCCGCTTTATGCTTTAACTCCGGCTATTGCTCTCCTTGCTTGGTTTCGGAAGATTTAGCCGTGCTGTTATGTAATTCCTCTAAAGCCTCTTCCTGGTCCTCCTTGAGCAGTTCAGGTATGGGGCGCTCCCAGAACTTCGCTTCCTTATCGGCTTCAAGCTCTTTCTCAGACTTTGGAAAACAACATTCTATCACTGAACGTTTGGTGCAGGAAGCAGGGAAAAATTCAATAATGCCACACTCATTTTCATCAATATAATAATTTACACTACGCCTGAATCTCTTTTTACGTGAAAGAATGGTGATCTCGCCATCATCAATCTTGCAAAAAAAGTCTGTATACTTTGCTCCATAAAATCCGTTATAAATATAAATATCACCGCCTTTTGAGCCTACATAGCTGAATTCGTGCGGATCTTTGCACTGAGCACGGGCAAGGGCGTTCCGGGTGAGACACATAGCCCGTTCTTCCTCCATGCTGCGGGCTTGTGCTGGTGAAGGGATATGGATCAGAACAAACAATATACTTACAAACAAAAGACTTCTCATCAAAAACCTCACAGCAAGGATATATTTCCAGATGTAGTACTTTTCGGCAGGAATCTAATTCCGCATTAGTCAATTGTCATACTTCGCATCCATGGGAAGGTTTGATATTTGAAACTAAAACTGCTTCCCAAAACGGACAGTGCTATGCTAAAAGAACTGATCATTTTGTGCAACCGCACACCCTTCCTCACTTTTCCCACACATTGTCTATAAAACACTTCCCGACTTATTAAATATTTTTTTTCTAAACTTTGTTTAGAAAAAATCCTGTTTTTACGACCTCTTTTAATCTTACGAACCTGTGGAAAACTTTTTAATTTTTCTACTATTCTCTTTTAATCGTTCATAATCGTTAAATCTGGCTGTGCTACTACATATTTTCATTCACCACCCTGTACAAAACTTGCCCCCTGAGTTAGGCTTCTCTTCGTACTTAAAACAACGCCCGAACTTCGGGACCTGAAACTCACACAAACAAAACAGCTCAAAAAAAACTTAATTGAATAGATAAAATCATGAATAAACTCTCTCAAGGATGGAACCATCTTCGCGGAATCGAACCGCTCAGCCTTTGTGACTGGCCTGGGATGACCAGTTGCGTATTCTTCCTCGGCGGCTGCAATCTGCACTGCCCTACCTGCCACAATTTCGACATGGCCTGGAATATGGAACGGCTGCCCCTTCTGAGTAGAGATGACATGAGATCTTTCCTAAGGAACCGAGCAAAATGGCTTGACGGGGTCACTATAACTGGTGGCGAGCCTACAACGGTACCTAACCTCGGAGAAATTCTCCATGAAATCAGAAAAGTATCCGGTCTGCCCATAAAAATGGACAGTAACGGCATGCTCCCTGAAATTATTGAAGACATTCTCCAGCAAGGATTAGCGGACAAATTCGCTATTGATGTAAAAGGACCGTATGAGAAGTATCCTGCCTTGACCGGGCAGGCCGTTACCGCAGAGGCAGCACAGAAAAATCTTGGAAGAATTTTTGAACTTGCCGAAGCCAACCCCACAGCCTTCTATTTTCGTCTGACACAAGTTCCCATAGTGGCAGATGAAGATATCGAAACCGCAAAAGGATACCTTCCGGATGGCTTTGACTTGACCATCCAGAAGTACATTCCTCCAAGGAGAGATCATGCCCACGCAGATAATGAAGCGAGACGGCCGGTTGGAGACCTGGTCGACTGAGCGTATTGCACAGGCCATTTTCAAAGCACTCAGCGCAAGCGGAATCAAAGACCCGCTTATGTCCAAACGTATGGCCAGAAAAGTGGAGGCCAAACTCGAAGGAGTCGATATTCCTGAGCAGGAACATGTTCAGAATATGGTCGAAGAAGTGCTTATGGACTCCCGGTTGCACTCAGTAGCCAAAAAATTCATCCTTTACCGCGACAGCCGCCGCCGACTCAGAAACCAAAAAGACGCCTATCTGGATATCAAGGAAACCATTGACGAATACCTTGAAAAAAGCGATTGGCGTGTGGCTGAGAATGCCAATATGACCCACTCTTTTCAGGGTCTCATGCTTCATCTTTCCGGAACAATTCAGGCCCGTTACGCTCTGGAAAAATACCCTGAAGAAATCAGGCAGGCCCATGAGCACGGATATTTCCACATACACGATCTTTCCTACGGACTCGCCGGTTACTGCGCCGGCTGGTCACTACGCGACCTGCTTCTTGAAGGGTTCAACCTTGAAGGACGCTCCTGTGCCGGACCCGCAAGGCACTTTGACGCTGTGCTCGGACAGATGGTCAACTTTCTCGGTACACTTCAGAATGAGTGGGCCGGAGCACAGGCTTTTAACAATGTCGACACCTATCTAGCTCCGTTTATCCGCCACGACGGTCTTTCGTACGAAGAAGTTCTTCAGGCTATGCAAAAATTCGTATTTAACCTGAACACAACCTCAAGATGGGGTGGCCAGAGCCCGTTCACCAACCTTTCGTTTGACCTTGTACCCCCCAAACACATTGCTAATGAAGCGGTAATCATAGGTGGAAAACTACAGGATTCCACTTATGGCGACTATGCCAGAGAAATGGATATGATTAACCGTTCATTTCTTGAAGTTATGGTTAACGGGGATCAGCACAACCGAATTTTCTCATTCCCCATTCCGACCTATAATGTAACTGAAGATTTTCCATGGGATTCCCGGATCGGTAAAGCTCTGCTCGGCCTTACCGCCAAATACGGAGTCCCCTATTTCCAGAATTTTATTAATTCCGACTTGAACCCAGAAGACGTGCGCTCCATGTGTTGCCGTCTGCAGATGGACCTGCGCGAACTGCGCAATAAAGTAGGCGGCCTTTTCGGTGCAGGTGATCTGACCGGATCAATCGGTGTTGTAACCCTGAACCTCCCCAAGCTCGCTTATCTGGCGCAAGGCGAAGAGGATTTTCTTGATCTCATCGAAGAATATGCCATTCAAGCTAAAAACTCCCTTGAATTCAAACGCAAACTGATCCAGACCAATCTGGACAACGGCATGTTCCCTTGGTCGCGCCGTTACCTAAAGAACGGATACAAAGGTCATTTCTCAACCATTGGACTGCTCGGTGGACACGAAGCCTGCCTCAATCTTTTGGGCAAAGGAATTGAGACGCCTTCCGGAATAAGGCTTATGACCAGAGTGCTCAACCATCTGCGTGACCTTACGGCGCAATTTCAGGAAGAAACAGGCAGTCTCTATAACCTTGAAGCAACACCGGCTGAAGGGACCAGCTACCGGCTGGCAAAGATCGACAAGGCCCTTTACGCCGACATTAAGACTTCCGGTAACGGAACCCCCTACTACACTAACTCCACCACTCTTCCGGTAGGAGTTTCCGATGACGTTGTTCTGGCCTTATCCCATCAGGATAAACTCCAGCCGCTTTATACGGGCGGATCGGTATTCCATACCTTTCTCGGGGAGTCTACTACCGACCTGGAAGCACTCAAAAGCTTCATCATTAAAGCTTTCCGTAACACTAAAATTCCTTACCTATCCATTACCCCGACGTTCTCCATATGCAAAGAACACGGGTACATCCGCGGTGAGCACCACAGCTGCCCGGAATGTGGAGCGGAGTCTGAAGTTTACACACGTATCGTCGGTTACTATCGCCCGGTCAAACAATGGAACGCGGGCAAGAAAGCCGAATACAAAGACCGACAGGTATACAATACTTTCTGCTGTTAAGTATAAAAGCGGCAGAACGACAATAAAAAGGAAGCTTCCAGAAGCTTCCTTTTTTATTTTAATACCAAGCAAACTTTGCATTCATTTTCGTTGCCAACAAAAATACATTGCATTATGCTTGATAATGAAAACATGATAAATCTGAGGTTGATTTCATTCAATTTCATGTTCACAACAGCATCATGAGATGGAGAAGATATGCGAATTCTGGTTGTAGATGATGAACAGATGGTCAGGGAGAACCTGGTCGACTACCTTGAAGACGAAGGCCTTGATGTAATTTCGGTTGGAAGCGCTGAGGAAGCCCTCACGCTAATGAAAACTGAGAATGCAGACATAGCCATTGTAGATATGCGTCTTCCGGTCATGCACGGTAATGATCTCATCATCCACCTCAAGGAATTGCACCCGGATATGGACTTCATCATCCACACAGGCTCGGTTGACTATGCTGTACCGCCTGATGTCCGTGCTTATGGAATTTCATCCGACAACGTACTGCTTAAGCCTGTGGCAGATATGGATATGTTTATTCAAAAAATCAGAACATTATTCGGAACAAAATACGATATATAGCACCAACAACTGAATAGAACAAACCGCCTGCTCCCTTAATGGGCTCGGCGGTTTATTTTTTGCGGCTCTTTTTGCGGTACAGAATGACCACCCCTTCGTGCTCTGTTTCAAAACGGTCGGTATGGCCCACCAATGTTTCAGTTGCCCCGAGCATCAGGTAACCTTTGTCCGGCAACAAATCATGAATGCGGTGGACTATGTTAATCTTGGTGGCATCGTCAAAATAAATCAAAACATTTCTGCACAGAACAAAATCAAAAAGCCCCAAAGGCCGGAAGGAATCAAGCAGATTGAATTTTTTGAAAGTGACCAGTGACTTCACTGCAGGCTGCAACATCCAGCCATTACCGCTCTTCTCAAAATATTTATCGTACCCTGCCGGCAGTCCTCTCATTTTTTCATGATTGGTAAAATACCCATCCTTGGCCTTATCAATCACTGCCCCGGATATATCCGTAGCTAGTATGGAAAAATCATCCGGGCTCACCTTGGCACGGGGAACAATACGTGCCCATTCGTGAATCAACATGGCAAGAGAGTACGGCTCCTGACCGGTAGATGAAGCGGCACACCATATTTTTATCTTACTGCCAAATCTCCTGTTTTCAAGAAGCTTGGGAAGGACTTTATTACGGATAAAAACAAAGGGGTGATTATCACGGAAAAAACTGGTTTCATGCGTGCTGATAGCTGAAACAGCTTCTTCCTTAAACTGTTCATCCCCGGAAACAAGCAGTTGGTAAAAATCACGCCATGAACGGCAGTCCCGGGAATTGTAAAGAGCTTTAAAACGGTGCTGGATCAAATATTCCTTACCATCAGCAATGATTAAACCGCACATACGGTAAATCTGCTTACGTAATAATTCAAAATCATTCCTATCCAGCTTAATATCCCTGCTCACGGCATACCCTACTCTACATCAGGATCAGCGGTCGATCTGTTCATCGCTACAATTTCATTGGCCCACTGCATGGCAGCAAGGTGGGTACGGGACACATATAGGGGATTAATATTATTAACCTTGACCAGAGACTCCAGCTTATCCCAATCTGCCTTTTCCAACGCTTCTACAACATTAATAAAAACAGCAGGTTTGCTTTCCCTATCAATAAGCCCATCCATGATATCTTTATCCACCGGAAGCTCTGACATAAGCTCTTCCATCGATCTTCCCAGAAAGACGTCAAGCAGAGAAAAAAGCCCCAGCATAAACATAGATTCAGCAGATAGCGGACAATATTCCATTTCCCGGGAAAGGAGCTCCAAAAATTTAGCCCGTTTGATAGACAAAAATGCCAACTCATCGCCGGTAGGACCTGCACTCATATCAGAAAGCAGAATCATACGCAGCCAGCCGGCAAGCTTTCTGTGACCGATCAAAGCAATGGCCTGCTGAATTGAATTAACTTTGTTAGGCAAGCCGAAGGTCGGTGAATTTATAAATTTTAGTAACCGATAACTGACCGATACATCCGAATTTATTGCATTTGTAATATCTTCGACATCAAAATCGGTACTTGAAATTGAACCAAGCAGACGCATGCGGTTGATATTGCTGCTGGAAATTTTCTTACCGGGGATAATTTCCGGCTGGCTGAAAAAGAATCCCTGAAACAATTCAAAGCCCAGCTCACGGCAGCGGTTGAACATTGCATCATCTTCAACCTTTTCGGCCAGCAACTGCACGTTCAGTTTACCCAAAGTCTGAGCGATGTCCTCCAACTTATCAGGATCAAGACCAAGACAATCGACTTTTACGATATCAGCCAGCTCAACAAAATGCTCGAATCCTTCTTGGCCAATATAATCATCGAGAGCCAGAGTATAGCCGTCCCCTTTCAGGTCCGCGAGGACTTGCAGAATATCCTGCTTGGGCTGCACGTGCTCCAGAATCTCAATAACACAGACATCCGGCGGCAGGAAATCTGCTGCACCGTCCAGCAACATATTTCTTGGAAAATTGACCAGCAAACGCTGACCTTCTTCAATGTCTTCCTGAATCAGACCGAAACCATCCGCAATAATCTGCGAAGTTGCTGCATCCTCATTGCTGACATCTGCAAAATTACTCCCCCCTGAATTTCGGAAAAGCAACTCGTATCCCCAGATATTTTTATCAGCATCGAAAACAGGCTGTCTGGCTACAAAAAAAGAATCCAAAAAAAGATCGCAACTTTCTCCCATAGAAAACTCACCCCAAAAGACATTTTAATTCCGTTTAGAGTCATATAGAAGAGCATAACTTAGCACGAAATCAATTACAATGAGCAACTAAATTTAATGTCCAGGTTATGGCATCATGGGAGCAAGAGAAAGACCTTCGGTCTCATCAAAACCCAGCATGAGGTTCGCGTTCGCCACAGCCTGACCGGACGCACCACGGCAAAGGTTGTCAATAGCGGAAATAATAATCAAACGGCCAGTGCGCTCATCAGGGACAACGGCGACATCACAAAATATGGTTCCGCGAACCCAACGGGTTTCCGGCATTTGACCTTCAGGCAGGAAACGGATCATTTTCTCATCTCCGTAAGCCTTCTCATATGCAGCACGCACATCAGCGGCAGTCACACCCGGCTTAAGCTTGGTGTAAATTGTAGAAAGGATACCACGATCGATTGGTAGCAAATGGGTATTAAAAGACACGATCATATCTTCACCGGAAACAACAGAGAGTTCCTGCTCAATCTCTGGAGTATGGCGATGAGTGGTCAGTCCATAGGCGCGGAAAGAATCAGCAACCTCGCAAAAAAGTGTTCCTACGCCTGCTTTACGTCCCGCCCCACTAGTGCCTGATTTTGAATCAATTACTATATCAGTTGTCTCGACCAATCCTGCACGCAGGGCCGGAGTCAACCCGACGATAACTGAAGTCGGATAACAGCCGGGGTTGGCTACCAGCCGGGCTCCTTTAACCTGCTCCCGGTAAAACTCAGGCAGGCCGTAAACAGCTTTGGGCAGAAGATCTTCACGGGTATGTTCTACCTTGTACCATTCTTCATAAGTTTTACGGTCACGAATCCTGAAGTCGGCACTCAGGTCCACGACCTTGATACCTTTGTCGTAAAGCTGTCCGCCGATATTCATAGCAGTTTTATGTGGTACAGCCAAAAATACCAGATCACAGGATTCGGCCAGATCATCAACATCAGGAGCAGTGATTTCAAGTTCGCCAAGCTCCATGCAGTTCAGAAAAGGATAGATATCTGCCAGCTTTTTCCCGGCTTCAGCACGGGAGGTAACACGGACCAGCTTCATCCCGCCATGGTTACTCAGGATACGGGTCAATTCCATCCCGGTATATCCGGTGACTCCGACAAGTCCGACAGCGACAGCATTCATAATCATCCATCCTTAAATAAAATTGGTATTGAACTAAATGCACAGGTCTGCACATCTAATAAAAGCTATTAAAATCATCTGAGATCAGGAAAAAAATGAAAAAGTAAGGTTACTTCTTCTTGGTCTTCTGCACATACTTCATGCGCAGATTATAAAGCAATTCACAGAGAAGGCGTTCTTCGTCTTTAGTCATGCCATTTTTGATTTTATCTTCAATCACTGCCAGCACATCAATGGACTGTTTAGCAAGAACAGGAGAAAATTCAATTTTTCCGGTTGAGGGATCTGCTACTTCGCCAAGGTGAACCATGGCTGAAGAGCTCATGGACATCACAAATGAAGAAAAATTAACCTCAGGGATAGGCATATCTTTGGCAAATTCGCTACCGCAACCGCATTTTTTATTATCAGACATAATTAAACTCCTTAAATAATCTGACGAAGTTTAGAAACATTACCCGTAAGATTCAAGTGTTTTATTGAGTCCGCCGGCTCAAGGAAATAAAGCGATTTTTAATAAGCCTCGTTTTGAGCTAAAAAAACACATTATAAAACAACACAGCAATATCCCTATAGATATCGCTGTGTTGTTGTTTGGAACGATTCACACGCGAAGTGGCGATGCTCCAATATAAATTTTTGGGACTCTTAATACCTTTTAAGGTCCCGGCATAATATCCAAAGGCTTAATTTAATGTGCCTGTGCCCAGTTTCGGCCTAAGCCGAGATCTACTTTTAGAGGCACGGCAAGAGTTGCTACAGTCTGCATATCCTGCTGTAGGAGCTTACCGATTTCTTCGATGTTTTCTTCAGGGCCTTCGACAAGCAGTTCGTCATGAATCTGCAGGATCAACCTGCCGCCGAGATGCTTGATTTCAGCATCCTCAGCCACCTTGATCATGGCCATTTTGATGATATCGGCTGCACTGCCCTGAATTACGGTATTGATTGCCTGCCTGCGGGCCTGTGAAAGAACCTGCTGGTTGGTAGAATACAGCTCAGGAAGCAAACGGCGACGCCCTGAAAGAGTGGTCACGTAGCCGTGCTCTTTGCCCTTTTCCACTATGGAATCATAAAACTCTTTGAGCACACCCAGCTTTTCAAAATATTTGGCGATAAATTCCTTGGCATCGTTGATTGTGATACCAAGTTCACGGGAAAGCTTCTGCGGTCCCATGCCGTAAATCAAACCGAAGTTGATGGTCTTGGCATTTCGGCGTTCGTCGGATGTAACGTCTGCCGGATCACGATCGAACAGCAGTGCCGCAGTACGGGAGTGAATATCCTCGTCCTGCTCAAATGCAGAAACAAGGGTCGGGTCGCCGGAAAAATGAGCCAGTACGCGCAGCTCAACCTGCGAATAGTCGGCCGCTGCAAGCCGCAGCCCTTTCCCGGCAGTAAAACAGGCGCGCATGCGCTTACCCTGATCCCCGCGAATTGGGATATTTTGCAGATTCGGTCCTGAGCTTGAAAGACGTCCGGTTGCAGTAGCCAGCTGGTTGAAATTCGTATGAATACGACCGTCTGGACCGACTAATTTAGGCATCGGCTCAAGATATGTGGAACGCAATTTTTCCATCTTCCGGTATTCCAGAATATCGGTGACGATCTCATGCTGCCCGGAAAGTTTCTCAAGCACGGAGTTAGCAGTGGAAAGCGCTCCTTTGGGAGTCTTTCCGCCGGGCTTAAGCCCGAGAGTATCGAAAAGAACTGTCGCCATCTGCTGGCTGGAGCGGATGTTGAAAGGTTCTCCGGCACGCTCGTGGATTATATGGGTAAGTTCATCTATCCGTTCACTTACCTCGGTCAGAAAATCCGCAAAGGCATCAAGGTCAATGCTGATTCCAGCCTCTTCCATATCAGCCAGAACCGGGATGAGCGGTGTCTCCAGCTCAACGATCAGCTCATCAAGACCTGCGGACTTTATACGCGGTCCCAGAACATGCATGAGGGCAAGCGCGGCCAGACCCTGCGCATCGGGATGAACCTCATCTATGGCTTCAGGCAATTCATCAGCAGTAAAAAGCATGGCCCGCAAGCGGTCCCAAGCATAATTGCGTTCTTCAGGGTTAAGCAGATAAGCGGCAAGGCTCAGATCAAACCAGCGGGAAAGCGGAATTTCTGCCCATACATGATCGGCACGCAGGAAAGATTTTACATCTGCCACGGCAATTGTCTGAGCGGATTGCAATGCATCAACCAGCTCTGCCGCAGAAACTTTACACATCCATTCCTGCCCATCGAGGCCTACAAAAAAGACTTTACCGTCACGGACCAGCCCTACTTCCTTACCAGCAAAATCTGGAAGTTCAGATACTTCAGAGGCTTTCTTTAACGCTATACGGCTTTCCGGTCCGGACGGAGGCGGCGCTTCCTCACCAAATAATGAAAGCTGGCCGCCGGACGCGGCCTTCTTGGGCTTGGCAGCCGGGACAGGAGCGGAACTTTCTGCTGCGGGAAAAAGAGCTTTGACATCGCGCACGAGGGAACGAAATTCATAATCAGTCATGAACTGCACGGCACGTTCAGAATCTACCGGACGCAACTTGCATTCAGCCAGATCACACTCAGGACAACTGTCCAGACGCATACGGGTCAATTCGCGGTAAATAAAAATATTCTCCAGCTCATCCTTCATCTTTTTTTGAATAGCCGGTTTGAGCTTCTCGTAATTGTCGCGAATATCTTCAAGGGTTGGGAACTCAGCCATGATCTTAGTGGCAGTAACCTTACCCACACCCGGCACACCGGGGATATTATCGGCAGAGTCACCAATAAGGGCCTGAAAATCAGCCCACTGCTCAGGTTCCATCTTAGTTTCTTCGCGGAAGTCAGCCAGAGAAGTTATCTTTTCGTTACGCCCTGCCGGGTCCCACATAAAAACATTTTCATCAAGACACTGCTTGAGGTCTTTATCGGCGCCAAGAATAACTACCGGGCGCTCGGACTTATAACGGGCAGCAAGAGAAGCGATGCAGTCATCGGCCTCATCCCCGTTGGAAACGATCAGCGGGACACCGATAACTTTCAAAGCCTCCTTAAGCGGCTCAATCTGCGAGCGCAGGTCCTCAGGCATTGGCGGACGTTGAGCCTTGTACTGGTCGTAAAGTTCATGACGGAAATTCTTTCCCTTACCGTCGAGCATGAAAACCAGATATTTAGGGTTCTCATCTTTGATTACCTTAAGTAAAACCCGGAGCACGAAAAACAGTGCGTTGGTAGGAGTTCCATCAGAACGTTTCAGGTCAGGATAGGCATGAAAACCACGGTAAAAAAATGCAGAACCGTCAATCAGATACAGAGGATCGCCGTCAAAATTAATTTTATCTTTGAGTGCCATTATATGCCTTAGGGTTCAAACCCTGCAATTTGTGATTAGGAAAGGGATCAGATCCGTTTGACCGTCTTTTTTCCTCTGGTCAATTTCTTGAGCACAAAGGATTCCGGATCGGCATCTTCGAGGGCTTCCAATTTGATTTCAGCCCGCGCAGCGGCTTTATGACCGCCTGCGGAACCGATTTCATTAAAAAGTTTGGCCGCCATTTTTCCCATATCCTTACGCATGCCGTCGCCGCGGAAAATAACCACGAGGGTATCTTCATATATGCCGGAAACAACATCCCATGAAACGCCGTGAACCCGCATGAGGAAGTCAGCGAGAATCACCAGTGTATCGGGGTTCTCCACCTTACCTATGTGGGAAAACAGGCCAAGACCGATTCGGCGCAGATTGTAAAAAGCGCGTGAGAAGTAGCGCAGCCAGTCAGGATGTATTTCACTGCGGGTGATACGCTTAATGAGATCCATATCCGCATATTTAGTCAAGTATCTGAAGGCCTTGACATCGTCATCAATAAAGGGCCGCTCAAAACTCTGTGTGTCGGTCTTTATGCCGTAGAGCAGTGCGGTGGCCAGCAGTTTGGCCGGGCGGATTTTTAAATTGTAAAGATATTCGGTCATCATGGTGCAGTTCGCGGCGTATTTAGGACGTATGTCCACATACTCAGCGTCTGTATAAGGTTCCGCCGGTAGCGGATGATGATCGATTATCACTGAAAATTTCAAATCATCGAAATCTGGATGATGATGCGGCTGGGAATCGAGAATTGCAAACTTGTCATACTGGGCAACAAGCGTTGGAATCATCCGCTGGGCCGGAATGCGCAGATAGTGCATCATGGCTAGGTTATCGAGGCGTTTTACCTCGTTGATGTGGGCGATACCCACTTCGGAAACCCTGCGGCCGATGATACGTTTAAAAGCCATTGCCGAAGCAAGGGAATCCGGATCTGCATTAACCACCACCAGCCAGCGCTCATCCTTATTGCAAAGGGCGAGCAAATCCTGAAGCTGATCTTCAAGCTGTTTAAAATAAGCCATAGTTACTTCTTCAGGGTAAGGGGCAACCCTGCGGCCACAAGATAAACTTCATCTGCGATTGCGGCCATTGTACGGTTGAGTGATCCCAAGCTTCGCACGAAGCTGCGGACTTCACGGGTCATCGCAAGCGGGCCAAGCCCAACCTCGCACGACACCAAAACAACATCCGGCCCTTTCCATTCAGATAGAAGCCGGACAACCTCCCCGATCTGCTGTTCTCCGTCCTTTGCTTCGGAGCAGGAGAACAACCAAAAATCCAGACTGTCCACCAGCAGGTGGTCATACCCTTCTCTAGCCCTAAGCAACACTGCTTGCAAGTCCGCCCCTGCTTCAAGAACAGGTATGGACGGATCACGTTCTATCCGGTGTGTCATAATCTGCTGCCTGAAAGCCATGTCACGGGCTTTCCCGGTGGCAATAAAACATTTTCGCCCGGAATATTCTGCAAACAGGTCGAGGGCGTAGTCTGATTTTCCCGACTTATTGCCCCCCAGCACAAATGTAATCAAGATTTCTCCTAGTACATGAATACAAAAGAACGGGAAAACTATCTTTACGTACTCTATTTATCGTATGACCTGCAACCACATGAAAAATTTCACAAGCTGTTAGTCAATATTTTCTTTAAATACAACAATCAACTAATAATTGCAGCGACTTAAAAAAGGGCACTTCCTCGAACACCTCAACAGTAACCACCCCGTCTTCAGACAACATTTCGAGCAAAACCCCCATGATTTCAAGCCCATCAGCATCAAGGTGGTCGAGCCCCAAATGTTTACCTTTAGGTCCCGGTGCGTTGAGATGCAGCATGCTGACCATGCCGTCAAGAGCAGCTTCATGCAGCAGGTCATGCTGTGCGTAAGCCAGTATGTGCCCGAGATCAAGGCATATGTTCATTCCGCACTCAGCGATGGTGTCTGTTAATCCGAGCAAAGAGTTATTTTTTATGTTTTCAAACAGAAAATTTCCCGGTGCAGCCCCGCTCCGGGCTATGGCACCCGCAAAATCTAGTATCAATCCCGCTGCGTATTTCCCTGCCGACGGGGGATGAATGACGTGCGTTTTCGGGTTCAGGTGTGCGGCCTTTGCGGCAAGGGCCAGCACTATCTCCGCCACGCGCTCTCCGCCTTCGTTCCAAGGCAGATCAAGTGGATGGTGGATATGGAATGACAGTCGGTAATCTGACAATTCCTGAGGCAGGTCATCTTCATTATAGGCAAGACATGACTCAGTTTCAAAGAACAGCAAAGCCACTTCATCCACTTTACCATCCAGAAACCTGCAATTATCAGCAACAGTTCCGGGAATAACCCATGAAGGCGCTGCTAATTGAAAAGGGAACTCAATATTATTCAAAAAATTGGACATTTTTGCCGACCTGCATTCATAAAAACTATAATCATCAGAGTGCTCACTTCTCTAACAAGCCGAACTGCAAACCATTTCTATTAACGGCATAAGTATTGCTGAAATAAAAACATATTCAACTATGTCAGGAGAAAAAAGATGAAAAGGGTAAGGAATTTTTTCCAACACCACTTCAATCCGTTGCACATCTTCTGCCGGCTCCGTGGTGCAGGTTTAAGCGTCATAGCTGCCCGAAGAATGTCGATGGTATATGAAAAGGTAGTTTACAAAGTTTTTCTACTGTAATTAACCATACCACATATGACTTAATACTCGCAGAATGGAATGAAAAAGCCTACATATCAAGCAGGCTGATTTTTTTCTCCTTCTGAACCTTACGTGCAACCATCGCTGACTTCTTAACGCCATCCGGCAAATTTTTCAAAAAACGAGAAATAGGCAACATCAAAGTCCGCCCGTAAAGCGGCCTTTTGGCGGCATGTGACATATAAAGACTTTTGCGCGCGCGGGTCATTCCCACATAAAGCAGCCTGCATTCCTCTTCAGAGTCCCCCTGAACCAGAGGTCCGTCCCCGGAAATCTTCCCGGCAAGGATATCAGGCCCCGCAAACGGAACTATACCGTCATCAAGTCCGGCTAAAAATACCGCGTCAAACTCCAATCCCTTAGCCGCATGCATAGACATGATACGGACTTTCTCAGCCTTGCTGCGCACCTGATCCAAATCATTCTGCATGTGAATCCAGTTCAGCAAACCGGACCAACCGCCATTCTCCTTGTATCCCCTGACCATGGCCCGAAACGGCTTGCTTTCCCAGAAAAGAGGATCAAAGGGCGGCATGTCATTCAGATAGGCAGAAAGCCCCAAAGGTCCCTGAGCTATAATTTTCTCCGGCACTTCCGGAACTTCATCATCAGCATCTTCGGCAAAACCGAGCATTCTGCGCGCAGCAGCCAGCAACACCTCTACCCGTGAATCATGCCAGAAAGTTTCGGCTTCCGGCACACTGCAAGGGATACCCTGTCGCTTAAGCATGGATTCAATGGGACCGATCAAGGCTTTGAAACGGACCAACACAGCAATATCACCTGGACTCAATGTGCCGACCTCACCAGCATCTGCAAGGCTGTGGCTGGTAGCACCTATAAGCTGTTTGATGCGTTCCCCGATCCACGAAGCTTCGCGGTTACTGTCAGGAGCGGAAAAAAGATGTATTTCGGAATCGAATTTTCTATTTGCTTTCAGTCGGGGAGGGTTCGCAAGCACCGAGGCCGAAGCATCAAGAATTTCCTGAGCAGAACGGTAGTTGTCTTCCAGAGTAACCTGAACAAGATTTTCCCAGAAAGCACGGAAGCGGTTGACCACATCCCCGGCAGCACCGCGGAATCCGTAAATTGACTGATCAGGGTCACCGATGGCGAAAAGCCCTTCACCATCCTCTCCTGCCAGACGGTGCACTATTTCAAGTTGCAAAGGAGAAAGATCCTGAACTTCATCAACAAGAACATGAGTGAAGGTTCGCACGTATTTGTCAGACTTAAGTTCAGCAAGCCAGAATTCCAGCAGGTCAGTATAGTCCACAAGGTTGAACTGATCCTTATGGCGGGTATAGTTAGCCAGAATACCAGCAGGGCCTTCGCTGAGCGGTTCCAAAGTCTCACGACAGAGATTGATGGCATCCCAGGCTGATTTGAGTTTAGCCCCGTTCAATTCAGGATTGGCGCGGGCAAATACCCGGCGGGCTGTTTCCTCATTCAAGATAATCGGATCATTATCAAAAGCCGAAGCCCAGTATTCAAGAGCCAGAGCGTGCAATGTGTCCGCACGGGGCAGGACTTCGTCCTCACCGAGCATTTCCTTCATGCGCTCGTTCATTTCTTCGGCGGCTTTGCGTGTAAATGTAAGAGAGAGAATGCGGCGGGCCCGGGTTCCACGATCCAGTAAATATTTAATGCGGCCCATAAGAGTCTGGGTCTTGCCTGTTCCCGGTCCGGCAATTACCAGCAAAGGTTCAGGACCGGATTCAATAGCTTGTTTCTGGGCATTGTTGAAACGAACAACACCGAATTCTTCTTCCACTTTGGCTTTAGAGACCTTGCACACCTCTGCCGCAGGGGCGCGGTCATCAAGATCACCTTTGGGTTTGCGAAGAACCATCAGCTTTACGCCGTTGAGAATCTCATCACGCTCCTGTGCGGAAAAAACTGAAATTGTTCCGTACTGCCCGTCAAATCCGGGATTACGTATAACCTGCCCCTCACGCATACGGCGTATACCTTCGGCAAGATGCACATTGTGTCGCTTCAGGTCCTCGACTGGAACCTGCTGCAGGATGGTGAATTCAGAGCCGAATTCCTTAATAAGCGGGGCATAAACACCGAGTACCTTCTTGGTCTTCGGTCCTGTTCCCACCACTTCGGAAATAAGCTCTTTAAGCGGAACCAGCGAATCAAAACCGGGCTGCCCTTTAGGCTGCTGCGGTTCTTCACGGTCAGCAAGATCCATAACCCGAGAGTACACACCCATGGTCAAAGGTTTGCCGCAAACCGGACAAATTCCGCCACGCATCTGGGATTCATGGGGGTCGAGCATTATTCCGCATTTGCGGTGTCCGTCCATGTGATATTTCCCTTCTTCGGGGAAAAACTCGATGGTTCCCACAAATTTATGACCCAGCCCTTCGCCACGCAGAGCGCGGTAAATTCCTTCATAGGACATCGTCCCGCTGAAAATATTGGCTTCGCGCCCGAGATTTTCTCCGGAATGTGCATCCGAGTTGGAGACCATGCGGTATTTATCTAAGGCAGAAATGTACGAGTTCATTTCCGGGTCGGAAGAAAGCCCGGTTTCCATGGCGAAAATTTCTGAGGCGAGATCGCCGTAACATTCCTCGACAGAATCAAATCCTGACTTAGCGCCGAAGAGCGAGAACCACGGGGTCCATATGTGTGCGGGGATAAGAAAAGCTTTATCGCTGGTTTCAAGGACTATTTCGAGGAGATCTTTACTGTCCAAGCCAAGAATTGGCCGTCCGTCCGAATTAAGGTTGCCGATTGTATCAAGTTTGGCGTTAAATTTTTTCACCGACTCAAGATCGGGCATGTAGACAAGATTATGGACTTTACGGGTCTTACCGTATTTTTTGTAGATGGAGCTGATTTCGGTCTGTAGCATAAAACGCGTCTGCCCCGCGAAGGGCCCTTCCACCCAGTCGATGGTTTCCTCCAGACCCCGCGGATCACGCAGAGACAGCAGACCGGAACCGTCTTCAACCAATTGAGCCTCTATCTCGGCCACCCATTCCGGATGGGTAAAATCCCCCGTACCTATGACGTCGATGCCCTTAACCCTCGCCCATGCAGCCAGAAGACGCGGGTCCAAAGCTTTACTGGTGGCACGTGAAAATCTTGAGTGGATATGCAGGTCGGCTATAAATCTTTCCATGGTCTACCGTTCGTCCCCATCTTGATCATTTATTGATCAACTTATCTATCAATACAACACAACATCCTGTCATAGCTGTATTTTATCATATCATCATCTAATCATCGCAACCATTTCAAGGCTTAAAAAGGACACTACATGCTGCCCGAACGGATTGCAAGGCACGCCCCACTTTGGTAGGTGAATTTTTTAATGCATTAGCCGCTATTTCCGCAAAACTTTTTAGTACAACTTTACCGCTTCGTATTAACAATGGAGTTCAATTGAAAAACGTAACTATCTATGACATTTGTGATGGGCCGATTTTAAACGCTGCAAATCCAACTGCGCCCGGTAAAAATTTACAAAAACTCTACAAGAAACTTTTCGGTAATCCTCTCTTTAAACATTTTATTCTGCGCTGGTGCAGCCATCCTGCAATTTTTCCAAGCAAGGTAGGTCAATACCAGCAGATGATGGAAGCGGCCATGCAGGCCACTTATGAAAATTGGCAGGATAAAGATTGGATAGAAACAACTTTCAAACCGCTGGCCGGTCTGCTGGATAGAATTTATGAACCGCAATGGCGTATCCGCGAAAAAACGGATACCCTGCCGCCGCGCATGCGCGAGGCCGAGGTCAACAAAATTTTGGGCGCAGTCCTTTCCGATATTATCCGGGTCTGGGATAAAAATCCTAAAGATCCTTTTTTCCCGGTGTCTGCACAGGTTCTCATGCCGGGAGATTCTATCTGCGATGGTGAAAATTTCCTGAATATCATGACAGGATTGGGATCATATGAATTTCAGAACATCAACCTGCTCTTCGGGCTGATGCGCTGTTTCCTGCATTCCAATCCACTTGCACTGAAAATTTTCCGCCGTCCGTGGAAAGGTATCGCCGAACCGCTTTCCATGCGTCTTTCATGGATCACACACCGCACCGCATTTTACGACGATATTTTCTGGGAACAGATTTACAATCTTTACATTCTGGAAGAACTGCCCGACCCCGAACAGGAAAAGCTTAAGGAAATGCTCGAGTCCATCCTCCATTTCCTGATTGTGACAAGCATGGAATGGCTTAATGCGCCAAGCTCCGGTATCAGGCATCCGGCAATCACATGCCTTCCTAAGGACGGCAACGGACAGCCGCTCTGCAACCTCAAACCCCGCGATTGGAAAGCCAAAAAAGAACTTGGGTTTGACGATTACGTTCCCGATGTAGACACCACCTTTCTTGCTTTGGCCATGTCACGCAAGTGGCTGGATCTGGTAGAAGAGAAAAACCTGCCCGCTAATCAGGAACTGCTGCGCGCAGCAGAAGCATTTCTGGATTTTCCGTGGGTAGAAATTATTAACGAATATCAGATCGGCGGCGGCAACAAGACCAATCCGCCAACTATAACCATGACCCGTCCGCTGGATTATTTCGGTTCCGTACCGCTCTGGTTCGACAAGCCATTCAAAAAATACAAAGAAGATGGGCGCATTGTACGCGAGACGCTGGGCAATGAAATCTGCCCGGGACACAACATGGATATCTTTGAGTCCATCCTCGCCAACCGTTACCAGTGGAAAGCACTTGAAGGTGAAAATCTGGCAACCCTTCAAAGATTCCTGACTTTTCATCATAATGCGTTCATCAGCGGCAATTTCAAACACGACAGTGCAGTACGTTTCTATCTGCCTGAAATTTATGTCAGCTATGCCGGACGGCTTTACGATACATGGCAGACCATCCCCGAAAATGAAAGAAAGCTCATTGATCCAGAATGTAAAGTTGAGCAGATTAGGGCAGTAGCAATGCACTACTGCGCATACGACATGCTCGGCGCGACCCTTAACCCTTTTGATGCATCGCTCGCAGTGGCGACACTCTGCCAGCTGCGCTACCCTAACCGCGGAGACGGGCTGATTGAAAGGGGTATTAAAGTTTTACATGACCACCTAGGTGAAGGCTGCTTCAAGCATCCATACAAAGCATACGAATGGACAATGGTCCGCCATCCCACTAGGATCATCGTAGGCAGTGAGGTCACAACTTCACTCTTCGCCATGAACGCTTTGGCTTGTTACAAACATTATATGAAATAAAACAAAGGGGGGTGTTTAACACCCCCCTTTGTTTTATTTCAATTTCTTTCCGTCATGCCATGCCCTCCCGACACAATTACCTACTCCCCAGTATCGGTTATCAGGCATGGTCAGGGTGATGGGATTCACCTTTTTGAGATCAGGAATGTCATCGGTAAGAACTTCTTCGTCGCACCATGTAGCGACAACTTCACCGACAAAAAGAGTATCGTTGGGCAATTCCATCGAGTCGAAGATTTTACATTCCATTGAGACAGGACAACTGCTGATAACAGGGGCATTCTGCAACAGGCCGGGATGCACTTCAAAAAGAGCCGATTTATCCAGCTTGCTTCCGGAAACAAGGCCCACGAAATCTGTGACCTCGACCATATCAACTGACGGTATATTCACACTGAATTCCCCGCTGGCCTTGATTGCCTGATTGGAAAAGTGACGTTTGCCCACTGAAACCATCATCAATGACGGGTTGTAGTTGACCCGCGAAACCCATGCCAGTGCCATGAAATTGTTACGTCCTTCATACCGTGTGCCCAGAATTGTTTGGGGCATTGGCATGGTAAAACCTTGAATACCTATATTTTTCTTAGCCATTATGAACTCCTGTATAAACAATAAGCAGGACTTAACAATTCCATAAAATAAAATTGAATGCCACCTGATTGTGCTTAAAAATATTTAAGCCCGACTAAAACAAACGCACAAGGTGCTGGAAAATATTCTCCGCGAAGTTCAGGAATCACAGAAAGAGCAGCAAAGATAAAGCCATCACAGCCATACCGCTGACCAATCCATAGATAGAAAGGTGATGCTCGCCATACTCTTCGGCAGCGGGCAGCAGTTCATCAAGTGAAATAAAAACCATAATTCCTGCCACCCCTGCGAAGATAATTCCGAATACGGTCTTGGACATGAAAGGCATCAACAAAAGGTAACCGACTGTAGCGCCGACAGGCTCTGCCAGACCGGACAGGAACGAGTATAAAAAAGCCTTTTTCTTATCGCCGGTAGCGTAATAGATTGGCACAGAAACCGCGATACCTTCCGGTATGTTATGGATCGCAATAGCAACGGCGATGGCGATACCGAGGCTAGGATCACTCAGCGCGGCAGTGAATGTGGCCAGACCTTCAGGAAAGTTATGAATACCTACAGCCAGAGCGGCCATGGTGCCCATACGTAAAAGCTTGCGCTTGCTCTCGGCACTTTCAATTGCTAATCCCTGTCCGGCTAAGACTTCCTGTGCCAGTGTTTTTGAATTCATCTCTTCGATACGGTGCATTTCATGCGGGTTTTCATAGGACGGTACAAGCTTATCGATAAGGGCGATAAAAACAATTCCCCCAAAAAAGGCCAGCACGGCAGCCCATGTCCCGGCCACCAGACCCATGCTTCCCTGCAAGGCGTCTTTTGCTTTGACCATGATTTCCATAAATGAAACGTAAATCATCACCCCGGCAGAAAAACCCAATGATACTGACAAAAACTGAGGATTGGTCCGTTTAGCGAAAAAAGCCAAAGCTGAACCGATGCCAGTGGAAAGACCGGCAAATGCAGTCAAACCGAAGGCGAACAAAGCATTATCAGCAAACATGAGCACCTTACCTTCTAAAGTTTCAGCGGAGCTTCAACAATCAGGATCTTGCGCGGTCCCAACTCCGTATCGGGATTGGCCTTGATGATAGCCTCAAGATTTTCGGGACTCAAAAGATCAACCTTGTTAACCCCGCTCTTGGTTGTGGCGTGGCAAAGCCAGACATGCCCTTTGCCGTCAGGAACAATAACCCCTACATGGTAATGAAGCAGTTGGTAATTTTTGAACTTTATGGGCTTACTCATGGAAAAAAGATAAACCCGTCCCGGTATCATCTGTTTGAGAACATCCGCCCATGCTGCACGGTCACTAAGCTCAAATCCGCGCAGACTCATACCGTTACTTTCTTCAATCACGGCAGTTTCGCCAAAAGGAAGAACCGCTCTGCGCTGTAACCCCTCTGTAAGGTTCAGAATAAGATCGTACCCAAAATCCCAATCCTGACCATAAGGAGAATCGGGACCACTGTCCCCCAGACGATCTAACTTGGTATCGGAAAGATAAAAGTTACGCCCAAAAAAATAACGGGAAGCGGCTACCGTGAAACCGCTGCAATTCAAACCCGGCTTTTCCAGAATGGTTTCCGGATGGGCAAAAAGGGTAAAGTCTCCATTGTGATTGACTGCTGCATCCACCCGGTAAGGGATACCTTCAAAATAATTAAGAACATCAACTGGCCCACGGAGTTTCCGCGGTGCAGAACCCAAACCGTGAGGATCGGGTATACTGGTTTTAGCACATCCGGCAAAAATGACGGACAGCAAAAGAATAAACGCTACATAAATTTTTCTTGAAATCATCCTAAACCTCATTAAGTTCGCATTGCGTGGACGTTGCAAGGCATCTGAAACTCTCGATATTTTGGCGCCCACCGAGAACACCTACAATATCACCGGCCATAAATTTAAAAGTTGCGTCAGGATTCTGGATAAAATCATTTTCACGCAGAATTCCGGCCACTGAGACCCCGGTTACCGTGCGAATTTTACTTCCGGCCAGGGTTCTGCCTACAATCTCTGCTTTAGAATCAACCTCAACCCAATTCAGGTTGATAGACTCCGCAGCCCTGCTCAGTCTGGAAAGCTGGACAGCTTTGGGATAATTAAACTCCAAGTCAGTAGTATACCTTTCCCGACGCATGGAATCCATTACATTTTGAATATCTACCGCCGACATACAAAAATTGAACAGTGTCTGGCGGACCATCTCCAAGCCGGTCTCGAACTCCGGCATAATAATATGATGTGCTCCCAGCGCTCTGAGGACTTCCAGATGTTCCGGGTTGCGGGAAAGCGCAACCACCGGACATTGCGGAGCCATGTGGTAAACCTTCTCCAGCACGGAGGATGAACCGCGAACAGACGGTATGGTCATAAGAACCATGCGGGCATGGGATACGCGTGCGGCTTCGAGAACTATCTCCTGTCCGGCATCACCGTAAATTACAGCCCTCCCGGCTTCTGCGGCTTCTTCAACCTTGTTGGCATTAAGCTCCACCACGACATGGGGGATATCAATCTCACGCAGAGACTCGGCAACATATGATCCGAAACGCCCGTATCCAAGAATGACAACATGACCGTCCAACTCGCTTTCCGGCAGGTTTACAGTCTGCAAGGGATCAGTATTGCTGCGAGTTCGCAACAGAGAATATATAGGTCCGGTACAGGAAGCCATTACCGGAGTAAGCAGCATGGTCACAATACCGACACCCATGAAAAGAGGAAAATATTCTTTGGGAAATGAGCCGGATTCTGCTCCCTGCTGTAGAAGCAGGAAAGAAAGTTCACCGACCTGAAACATCCCGAACCCCAGAGCCAGCGGGATGATATTTCGATAACGGAAAAGCCGGGCCATGGCCCCGAAGACAAGGCCTTTACCAACAAGAATGGCCATAGCCAAAATTAAGATGGTCCCGATATGATCCCAGATATAAAAAGGATCAATGAGCATCCCTACTGACGCAAAAAAAATAAGACTGAAAATATCACGCAGGGGAAGTATATCGCTTAAAGCCTGATACGCGTAACGTGATTCACTGAGCACCATCCCGGCCACAAAAGCACCAAATGCGAACGAAAGCCCTAGAGAGTGGGTTGCGTAACCAACTCCCAGACCGATGGCACTGCATGTAAGCATAAACAGTTCACGTGAATTCCAACCGGCCACAATTCGCATGAATCTGGGGATAACCCGTGAACCGAGAATAAACATAGAAGCAAGAAAAAGTACAGTTTTTACACCGGCATAAGCTAATTCCTGCATGCCGAAGGACTCTGACCCCAACTGCGGCATGATGATCAGCATAGGCACGATGGCAATATCCTGCACGACCAGCATTCCCAGCATAACTCTGCTGGAAAGGGTTCCGACCAATCCCTTGCTTTCAAGTGTCTTGAGTACAACCATGGTACTGGAAAGCGCGATAAAGGCCCCAAACCATGTTGACAGATGGGAATCCCAGCCCATGAACTGTCCGACAGCCCAGCCGAAAGTCATGGTCAGGACAATCTGCAATGGTGTACCGATCAAAGCCACATGCCGTACTGGTTTCAGTTCATTGATGGAAAATTCAATTCCAAGGGTGAACAGCAGCAAAGCCACGCCGATTTCAGCCAGCAACTCAATTTCATGCACTCCGGAGACAGTTATTCCCCCGGTATGCGGCCCTACCAGAACCCCGGCAATAATATAACCAAGCAACAATGGCTGACGCAGCACACGGGCAATAAGAGCACCCAGCATGCCAGCCACAATAATAATTACCAGATCAGAAGCAATTCCCACAGTTAGTCTCCCGCTTATTCACCCAAATGCTCAGCACAATGCACACAGTACCTGCTCTCGGGCAACGCCAGCAGGCGAACGAGGGGAATATCTTCCCCACACTCTTCACATTCACCGAAGAAAGAATCTCTTTTCAAACGATTCAGGGCATCTTCGAGATTAAGAATACGTTGCCGAGACTGCGCAATAGAACTTTTGTTAATTCCCTGATTAAGCATGGTATCAAGTCGGGAAAGCCTGCCGATGGCCGCATCAGGTTTGACGGGATCAACTGTTCCTTCCATCTCTTTTACCTGTTTTGTAAGATTAGCAATTTCAGTTTTAATTTTACTTATAAGTTTTTCTTTTTGTTTATCATTCATAACTTTCTCCATAATCGCCAGATGTTAACCCTGCCCCGTTCTGCTTGCAAGATTAATTGAAAATAGGAATCCCCCTGGCGCACAAGGCTGTACCAAGGGGATTTTCAGATTATTATTAATAAAAATTCTATTTCGCGGGCTGAATATCCTCAATAACACGGTTCAATCTGGAGGCCATGCCTGCCAATTCCTGAACCGCCTTGGCCGACTCACCCATGACTTGTGATGCCTCAAGAGAGATTCTGCTTACATCCTCGGTGGCCCGGTTAATTTCCTCACTGGTTGCGGACTGCTGCTCAGCTGCAGTCGCAATAGCCCGGACCTGATCAGAAGCGTTCACTACCAACTTGACGATCTCAGCCAGAGTAAGACCTGATTCATTAGCCAATTCACTACTACGCTGGGCTGATTCAGCAGCATTTTCAGTCGCAGAAATATTTTTCCTGGTCATATCCTGAATCTTGATGATGGCATTTCCAACCTCTTTAGTGGCAGACATGGTGTTTTCAGCCAGCTTGCGGACCTCATCGGCAACCACTGCGAATCCACGTCCGGCCTCCCCGGCCCTTGCGGCTTCAATAGCGGCATTGAGCGCCAGCAGGTTGGTCTGATCGGCAATATCGTTAATCACACCGAGGACATGACCTATTTCAGTCGCTTCCACCCCAAGCTGTTCCATTGATTTTTTAAGAGCATCAGCCTGCGTACGTACCCCATCAGCAGATTCAATCATCTTCTGCACCAGTTCCTCACCATTCTGAGCCTTGCTACGTGCATTGTCGGCATCTTCAGCTGCTAACCCGGCATTCTGGGCAACTTCGAGTACAGTGGCATTCATTTCTTCCATGGCGGTAGAAGTTTCAGCGATGCGGTCACGTTGTTCCTGAGCCCCGCTGTTGGACTGGTCAATCTGAGCGGAAAGTTCTTCCGCAGCGCTGGAAAGAGCGTGCGAAATCTGCTCCGCATCGGCAGCAGCGACAGTTATACGCTTATTTTGTTTCTCGATTTCCAGCCCCTGTTGCACGATATCAGTCATATTAATTCCTATGGTAATGGAACCTAGAGGATTTCCATCCATATCGTGAAACGGGGTTGATGCCATTTTTATATTCCGCAAGTTTCCTTTATGGGTCCGGTACTCGGCTTCAACTTCAACCAACTGCCGCTCACTGAGCGCTCTTTCAGATAAAGTCGGCTTTGAAGCATCCCCCCAAAAGAATTCACCTGCCAGGATTCCAGGCACTTCATCAGGAAGCAACGGACTTTCAATAAGTTCACACATTTTATCGTTGACCCAAATAACGGAGGCATCAGGACCCACAATGCCGCAAGGCACGGTCAGACCTTTAAGCACTCCTTCTGAAAAACCGAGCTTGTTCTTGAGCTCCGAGACCATGACACTAATCTGCTCTGCCAGAATTTCAAATTCATATCTGTATGTTCCTTTCAGTTTAGCTTGTAGATTACCCCCGGCAACTTCCGTCGCGAATTCAAGTATGTTGTCCACCGGATTTAGAACAAGTTTCCTAATGATGAACACCATCACTGCGCTTAACAAAAATACTACCACTGCCCCCCCTGCTAAAAGCACATTTCGCTGGTGGGTCGCCGCGGAAGTCAAGTCATCCTCATAGGCACTGACTACAACTACCCAGCCTGTCTCGGGCATTGTTTTAAAAAACATGTATTTATTACGTCCTTCCCATTCATAGGCAAGTTCGCCTTCTTTTTTGGAAAGAGCGATTTGCGCGAAATCATACTCGGAAACATCTTTTAGATAGAGTTCCTTATTAAGAGCGTGGGCAATGACCCTGCCCTTATTATCCAGCATAAAGCAGTAGCCTTCTTTACCTATACGGAAAGGATCAATAAAATTGTTTGTATATTTCCCCCATTTTGGGAAAATACCAATACCGCCAACCACCTTTCCTGACGAATCACGGATAGCGTGAGCAATGGCATAAATCATAATTCCGCCACCGCTCTTGGAGATAAGAATTTTATCTTCAATATAAAATTCGGTACCCGAAAGAATTTTTTTAACATATAAACGCGAAGAACGGTCCGCCCCGGTCATATCCTTACCCTTGGCATTATAACCGGCTACAACCTTACCCTCAGCATCAAATACAAAAGCCGCCCAATATGCATCGGAAGATTCTATGACCCCCTTCATCTGTTGTGCGGCAGGTGCGCTGTTACCTTTAATTAGAGCATCATGGGCCGGTTGACCATTTGCAATCAATTTTACAACGTCTGAAGTCTGACTAATGTATAGTTCAAGGGCTTTCTCAGACTGGTCAACCATGGAACTCATAGATTTCTTCTGTTCTGTAAATACCGCATTGTAAGTACTGTCGGCCACCCACCAAACGGCAGTTGAAACTGTTAGAGTAATCAAAACAACAATAATAACCGCAACAACAAAATTAATACTTTTAACCCTCATAAATACTCTTCCCGGCATTAAAGGTTAATGAAAAGCACTCTCTACATATCTTTATTAGCAGCCAATTGATTTCTAGCATAACCTCTGTGCAACATACAATCAGTAATCCATTGTAAAATGTTTCACACCAATTACACCAGGTCGATTCGAAATTACCCATCCTCACTCAAATATTGCCTGAGAACGTTTTTTCTGCCACAAGTGGAAAACGCAAAAGCGAATAGCAACCAAAGAGGTAATAAATATGAGCAACGAACCTGATAAGATCATATATTCCATGGTCCGGGTAAGTAAGTACTACGACAAGAAACCCATTCTTAAAGATATTTCCCTATCATATTTTTATGGAGCGAAAATTGGAGTGCTGGGCCTGAACGGTTCCGGTAAGAGTTCGCTTCTGAAAATTCTGGCCGGTGTTGATGAAAGCTTTGAGGGCGAAACCCATATTTCCCCCGGCTATACCATCGGTTATCTTGAACAGGAACCGCTGGTTGATGAAACTCGTACCGTTCGCGAGGTAGTGGAAGAAGGTGCAGCGGATGTAGTGGCTCTCGTCAATGAATTCAACGAGATCAATGCCCAATTCGCAGAACCTATGGAACCGGACGAAATGGACGCCCTGCTTGACCGTCAGGCCAAAGTGCAGGAAAAAATGGATGCCTGCGGAGCCTGGGACCTCGACTCCAGACTTGAAATGGCCATGGACGCCCTGCGCTGCCCCCCCGGAGATACCCCTGTTTCCGTTATTTCCGGAGGTGAAAAACGCCGCGTTGCGCTTTGCCGTCTGCTGCTTCAGGAACCGGACATCCTGCTTCTTGACGAACCCACCAACCACCTTGACGCTGAATCCGTTGCATGGTTGGAAAGACACCTCCAGAACTATGCCGGAACAATCATAGCTGTTACTCACGACCGTTACTTCCTTGATAATGTAGCCGGATGGATTCTGGAACTCGATCGAGGCCGGGGCATTCCCTGGAAAGGAAACTACTCTTCATGGCTGGAGCAGAAAGAAAAACGGCTGGCCAACGAGGCAAAGTCTGATGACAAACGCCGTAAGACCCTCGCCCGAGAGCTGGAATGGATACGCATGTCCCCCAAGGGCAGACGTTCCAAAAGCAAGGCCCGTATCAGCGCATACGAATCCCTCGCCAACCAGCAGTCCGATGAATACTCACGCAATCTGGAACTTTACATCCCGCCGGGACCGCGCCTCGGAAAACAGGTAATCGAATTCAAAGGCGTGCATAAACAGGCCGGGGACAAGCTGCTTCTTGAAGATGCCAGCTTCATGATCCCCGCAGGTGCAATTGTAGGTATTATCGGTCCCAACGGAGCCGGTAAAACCACAATGTTTAAGATGATCAGTGGTCAGGAACAGCCGGATCAGGGTGAAGTCATTGTCGGTGAAACCGTACAGGTAACTCACGTTGACCAGCATCGCGACGCCCTTGACCCTGAGAAGTCAGTTTATGATGTAATTTCAGGCGGCAATGAATTCGTCAAACTCGGTGACCGTGAAATCAACGCCCGTGCCTATGTCGGCAAATTCAACCTGACCGGTTCCGAACAGCAGAAAAAATGCAAGGTTCTCTCCGGTGGTGAACGCAACAGGGTCCATCTTGCGCTCATGCTTCAAGAAGGCGGCAACGTGCTCCTGCTTGACGAACCCACCAACGACCTTGACGTCAACACCATGCGTGCCCTCGAAGAAGGGCTGAACAACTTCGGCGGCTGCGTACTGGTTGTTTCTCATGATCGCTGGTTCCTCGACCGCATCGCGACCCACATTCTCGCATTTGAGGGTGATTCCTCAGTCTACTGGTATGAAGGATCATACTCAGAGTATGAAGAAGACCGCAAAAAGAGACTGGGCAAAGATGCTGACCAGCCCCACCGCATCAAATACAGAAGACTCACCAGATAAAAAAAAGGGGAAGAAAGCATGCTTTCTTCCCCTTTTTTACTCACAACAAATTTATATTTTCCGGACCGCCGGCTTAACAACCCTGAACATGGCCGGGCAGACCTGGTTACGCCCACAGGCTTTAGCGCGATATAACTGCTCATCAGCATCCTGCAACAAAGAGGCGAAATCTTCATGTTCACGCAATTCTGCAACACCGAGACTTACTGATGATGGCAGGTAGGACTCATCAACTTTAAACATCCGCTCCCGGACACATATACGCAACCTTTCCGCCACCTTTATCCCATCGTAGAGGGTTGAATGGGGCAGGACTACCACAAATTCTTCGCCGCCAAGCCGCCCGAAATAGTCAACTTCACGCAGAACATCTGAACAACGTCTCGCTGTTTCTTTAAGAACCTCGTCACCGACATGATGCCCGTACTCATCGTTGATCTTCTTGAAATGGTCAATATCCATGACCAGCACAGCCAGCTTGCTGTCAAATCGCCGTGCTGACTTAAACAGGCCTACTCCGGCCTCAAGGACTTTTCGCCTGCTGCATACTCCGGTGAGCTCGTCAAACTCCACCAGTCGTTTTAAATTCTGAATAGCTGCATACTCCCTGCGCAAAGACCTGCCGAAAGTATATAGAAAGAAGCAGCCGAATACATTGGCAAGTAAAATGTATATCGCGGAATTCACAAATGTACCGGACGAGGTGGGCACGACAACGGATAATGAACAGAGATAAACAAAGGAACCGCATACAGCGGCGATGAACGGCGGAATTGCCCGCGGAGACAGAAGAATATAATAGGCCAAAACGATGAATACCGCAGTCGGTACGCTGAGTGTTCCGATATCAAAAGCCTTCACAAGCAATTCAACTGATTCCGAAATCAAACCAAAAAGCATTGCTACTGCCATTACTGCGTATTGTACCGTTAACCGGACTTTATCAGTCAGGAGCAGAATCAATGCAAGAACACTCAATAGACAAGGAACAATCTTGCCCAGCAAAACAATATGGAACCCGGTTCCTGGACCGAGGACCACATAGTCACTATAAAGACTGGACAAGACAACTAAAATCGTTACGAAATATACAAAAAGGAGTCTGAACCGTACAGAAGGCCATTTATCCCTCTGAAAAGACTCCTCAAGGATGCTGTCTTTAAACTCACCCCAAAAACTAAGCTTAGCCACGTTCCCCCCGAGATAAAAACGAGGAGCAGATGTACCCATGAAAACGTTTTGAGTCAAGCTTTACAGCATTTCACACTAAGTAAGTATATTTTTTAAAATTAATTTTGAAACAATCTAGAACTCGATTTTTGAAATAAGACCATCAACAAATAATATGGAAATTTTAAGATTCTCACCGCCACTACATGGAACAATCGACGTCCACGTTTCTAAAATATTCTCACCCTGCCTCTTGTAACATTCATTAATCCATTGATATCTGGAAACCAACTTCATTTTAGAAAAGTATTTGCCTAAAGATTCATCGCATGCATTCGGCAAACCGAGACATGATCGCCAGAGAAAAAGGCTCCCGGCCAGAATCCGCCAATCAACTCCCGATGGCAGATCTCCATCATAAACACCGGCAGCCATGGGTATATAAACTTCGTTTCCTTCAGAGAAAATATGTTTCTGCACAGGCAGACCATCACAGACAATCTCGGCAGAATGTAATTTGAACGGAGAGACATGCCCGAAGTATGCGGCATTAAATTTACCGCCATCCAATTCAAAATCTATAACCAGTTGCGGGATACGCCCCCTCTCCTGACGAAGATCCATGCGGCAGAAACGAAGCGTCCCGAAACCGGAAGAAAAAGCGATCTCTCCATCAAAGCCGTCTGGATCAAGCAAAAGGGCCAGCAGATAAAGAGCTGGCGTTTCAAAATCTGGCAGGGAAACTTCTCCGGCTGACATACACCAACCCCTTCTCAGATATCAGTTTTAATTATTGCAGGACTTTTCATACTTTACTTTACGCAGACCTTCATTAAGAATCCTGGAATAATAAAGTCCCTGCTTATCATTCCTGAAAGCAACATACAGCTCATTCACCCCGAATGCGCGCGGCTCAATCTGGACCGTGTCACTGTATTGGCCTATATCCTTATCAGTTGAGGCTAAATATCCATATACCAGAGGATCAATTACAGCACAGTCAATTCTCCCCTTCATGACCTTCATAATATTACTTTTATCCGTCGGAGCAAAATCAGCATTAATTGTACCATTACCCACAGCTTCATCAAGCTCTGGAGTGTTCACGTATCCGGCAACAAAACCCACCTGCAGGGCTGCAAGATCATCAACACTCTCCCACGAAATAGGCTTATCCTTACGCTCCAGCAAACTAACAGGGCTGCAACCGTAACTTTCTGAAAAAATGTAGCGCTTGACTCGTTCTTGGGAATAATATTCAGGAAAATAACCGACGATCTTATGATTTGTATCAACCATGCGCATGGTCCTTTTCCACGGCATGAACAGAATTTTCAATTCATAACCCATGGCTGCAAAAGCCTTGCGGATAATCTGGGCGCTGCTTCCTTCATCAGGAAGATTTTTACCCACATAGGGTGGCCATTCAAGCGAAGCCAGATAAACGGGTTGTCCGGCATAAGCTTTACCAGCTGCATTAATGCTCAAAAGCAGAAATATTAAAATTAATATTCTTATATGCCGGAATAGCATGTATGTACCCCATATATTTATTTGCTTTAATATGAACTTTTTCAACTAGCCGGGCAAGGGGTATTCCTCAAAAAAAAGAAAATGTGGTACGCCATGCGTACCACATTTTCAGCTAACCACAACATTAATTTATGTAAACAGGAGGAGAATTCGTACCGCGACTCAGCTTCACGAAAGAAGTTCTGCAACTGATAGCTGTCTGTGCCGGTGAATTTCCGGCCATAATCAGTACTGCCTGCCGAGTAACCTCAAACAGAGTGGAAACCCTTAAAAGTTCAGCTGCCTTCCTGCCCGGAACAGGCAACCGCTTCCTCTGAATTAAGAAAATAGTACCGCGGCAATGCGGGAATGGTAAACCATACCCTGAACTTCTCCTCCTGAAAACTCATCAAAACGATGTCTTAAATACAATATAAGTATTTTTTAAAATTTGTCAGCTTCAACCATCATTATCAACCATCATTTCTGCACAATCCATAGCAGCCTCAAAGCTGTCCAGAGATGCTTTTCCGGTCCCGGTAATATCGTACCCGGTACCATGGTCCGGTGATGTGCGCGGAAAAGGAAGCCCAAGGGTAATGTTTACCGCCTCACTGAAATGTAGCAATTTTAGCGGGGCAAGCCCCTGATCATGATACATGGCCAGAACTGCACTGAATTCCCCCTGTGCCGCAAAATAAAAAACGGTATCACCCGGAATTGAACCCTGCACATCAAATCCTCTGGCACGGGCTTCCTCTATTGCAGGCTCAATAACTTTGATTTCTTCATCACCGATGCGCCCGGACTCACCTGCATGCGGGTTCAAGCCGCAGACAGCTATTGGTTTATCAAGGCCCAAAGATTTCACAAGTCCGTCAGTTAACTCGATACAGCGCAAAATGCGATCCTTAGTAATCAGCCCCGGAATATCCACAAAACGAGGATGGGTTGTCACCAGACTGACTTTCAACTTCGGACCGCCAAGGTGCATGCACACATTTTCCCGCCCGACACCGGAACGGGTTGCCAGAAATTCAGTATGGCCCGGAAAATCAAAACCGGCCAGCTGCAACATAGCCTTATGCAAAGGGCAGGTGACCAGCCCGGCTAGAATCTTCCTGTTCAACAAGTCCATCGCTACTTCCATGGACTCCCCGGCGCAACGTCCACCTTCAGGGTCGGCTTCACCTATCTTAAGCTCGAAGTCATGCAAAACTTCAGGACTATAAAGATAGTAACCCGGTGCGGCATCAACAACCTGCTCCGGGTCTTCAAGAACTGTATAAAATTTTTCCAGTCCCAGTCTGTCCAGATGGTACTCCAAACCGCTTTCAGGACCGATCATCAAAAATGCACGTTCAGGCTTACGCTCGCTAAGCAATCTGCAAACGAGCTCAGGGCCCAATCCATTAGGGTCCCCCAATGTAATGCATATATTTTTTTTCATAATGAAAACCTATTTGATGCGCTTCGCGCTTTTTATAAAAGATTTGCCTTCGGCACCCCAGCCGGGGCCTTAAACTCTTGCCGTAAAAGGGGGTTAAGAATTCCATAAATTTTATTTAGGCTTCGCCGCCCCCGAATAAATATTCTTTCAAGAACAGACAGCGCAATATCTGCTAAAGTTCTTACGGCCAGTGATGTAAAAATCGCACCAAAAACTACTTGCGAAGCATAATTAAAACGTCTTTTTAAAAGAGGAGATGTGGTCTGAGAACGGGAAGAAACCTTTTTGGGCGTTAACAAAAAAGTTTCTCCCCGTCCCCAGCCGCCGGAAGCAACCTTAATCCTGCTCAGGACGAAGTGCAATAGCAGCAAGAGGCGGCAGGGTCAGCTCCAGATAATATGGGAAAACACCGAGATCTCCGGCCTTGCGGGCCTTGACCTTGCCTATATTTCCTACATTGGACCCGCCGTAAATTTCAGCATCGGAATTGAAAATTTCTTCCCAATCACCACCCTGCGGGCAACCGAGGCAGTACCCAGTGCGCACCACCGGGGTAAAGTTAAACACCCAGAGGACAGGGCTATCCCCTTCGCTCTTGCGCAGGAAACTTATGGTCGAGGATTTGTAATCATTAAAATCAACCCACTCGAAGCCGGACCAGTCGGTATCATGCTTATACATGGCCGAGTTCTCATGCATAACCCGGTTCAAATCGATAACCGTATTGCGCAATCCCTGATGGGAAGGAAAACCGAGCAGCGACCAATCCAGCTCCTGACGGCAATTCCACTCATTCCACTGTCCGAACTCGCACCCCATAAAAAGCAGATTCTTGCCCGGATGAGCCCACTGGTAACTGAAAAGAAGCCTCAGGTTGGCCATCTGCTGCCACATGTCTCCGGGCATCTTGGAGAGCAAAGCACCTTTACCGTGCACAACTTCGTCATGCGACAATGGCAGAAAAAAATTTTCGCTGAAGGCGTAAATCATGGAAAAGGTCAGATTGTTGTGATGGTAAGAACGGTGAATCGGACTCTTTTCCATGTAATCAAGGGTGTCATTCATCCACCCCATATTCCACTTAAAAGTAAAACCAAGCCCACCGGTATAAACCGGACGGGAAACACCGGGCCATGAGGTGGATTCCTCGGCAATCATTATTGCTCCGGGAAACTGATCATGCACAACGGTATTCAATTTTTTTAGCAGCTCAATAGCCTCGATATTCTCATTGCCGCCATGCTCGTTAGGAATCCACTCCCCTTCACGGCGCGAATAATCGAGATAAAGCATGGAAGCCACAGCATCGATGCGTAACCCGTCAATATGAAATTCTTTCAACCAGTAAAGCGCATTGGCCAACAGAAAGTTGCAGACCTCATGGCGCCCGAAATTGAAAATGTAGGTTCCCCAGTCTGGATGTTCGCCTTTCCGGGCATCGGCGTGTTCAAAAAGGGCAGTACCGTCAAAACGACCTAATCCCCAATCATCTTTTGGAAAATGACCCGGGACCCAGTCTAGAAGAACACCTAATCCGGCCTGATGACACTTGTCGATGAAATATCGCAGATCATCCGGCGAACCATGGCGCGAAGTTGGCGAGTAATAGTGGGTGGTCTGATACCCCCAGGACTCATCGAGAGGATGCTCGGCAATGGGCATCAATTCAATATGCGTAAAGCCCATGTCCTTGGCATAAGGAATCAGCTCTTCGGCCAACTGGCGGTAGTTACGGTAATCCCACCCCTCGCGCCGCCAGGAACCGAGATGAACCTCGTAAACGGAAATCGGCTTATCAAGGGGCAGACCTGTTTCGCGTCTGGCAGTCATCCATGTATGATCCCGCCATTCATAATTTTCAAGACCACACGTAACCGCAGCATGTCCGGGACGCATTTCAGTACGGAAAGCAAAAGGATCGGTCTTGGTCACCTCATGTCCGTCACTCTGCACCACATGGTACTTATACATTTGTCCGGGCTTCACATCAGGAATAAAACCGGCCCAGATACCGGAAACCCCAACAGGCATAAGTTTGTTAGCCCGGTTATCCCAGCCGTTGAAATCCCCTGCAACAAATATTTCACGGGCATTTGGCGCCCATACGGCAAAACGATACCCCTCGTGCCCTTCATTCAACTCAAAATGCGCTCCGAGAATGCGATACAAATCCCAGTGTTCCCCTTTACCGAACAGAAACAGGTCAAAAGGGGCAATATAAACAGGTAAAGTTTCTGGCATTAGTGTCTAGTCCTCTGGCTTGCTGTGATTTCCGTTCCTAAAAGCAGCCGGTATAATTTTTTAAACTTGATTGAAATCAAAATTATTAAATTCTGGCGCCCAACTCGCGATACAATTCTATGTACTCTGCTGCGGAGCGGTCCCAGGTGAATTCTTTACGCATGGCCCGCGTCACCATTTTATTCCACTCCTCCCGGTCATACCATGCATCCACAGCCTGCATTACCGCGCCGTAAAACAAGTCAGCATCTGTTTTTGCAAAGGTAAAACCTGTGGCATCGGCCGCCGGGTAAGGGGTAATGGTATCGCGCAAACCTCCCACCGCCGTAGCAACCGGAGGAGTCCCGAAACGCAAGGCATAAATCTGGGTTAATCCGCAAGGTTCATAGCGGGAAGGCATCAGAAAAATATCAGACCCGGCTTGAATGCCGTGGGCCAAATCTTCGGTATAGCCTACCTGCACACTGAACTGACCATGATATTCTTCCATGAATTCAAGCAACTGAGCTTCGTACCCAAGATCACCTTCCCCAAGAACGATCACACCTACATCCTTCTCCATCAGCCTCGGCAGGATGTCAATCAGCAGGTCGATTCCTTTCTGGTCCCGCAAACGGCCGATAAAACCGAGCACAGGCTTATCTTCCAGCTGATCCGACAGATCAAAATCACGGAGCATACTGCGCTTGCACTCCAGCTTCCCTTTAATGTTGTCCGCACTGTAACAGCAGGGCAGAAACTTATCTTCGCCTGGGTCCCACACAGAGTAATCGGCACCATTGAGAATACCGTGCAGTTTATGGGCCTGTGTATTCAGAAACCCTTCCAATCCGCAACCGAACTCAGGTCCAAGAATCTCCTTGGCATAGGACGGGCTTACCGTGGTTACGGCATCACTGTAGGCAATGCTAGCTTTGAGCATATTCAGGTCGCCGTAATACTCGGCCCCATGCATGGACCAAGCTTCAGTAGGCAGACCGGATTCATGGAACAGCCTTTCCGAAAAACGTCCCTGAAAAGCAAGGTTGTGGATGGTGGTCACCGTTTTTGTGTTCCGCCAGAAAGAATCAACCTGCCTGTCAAAATACAGATATGGCGGGACCAAAGCAGACTGCCAGTCATGGGAATGCACGACAGAAGGTGCGCTGGGGAGCAAACGGGCCCATTTAAGTACGGCCTTGCAGAAGAAAATGAAACGCTCACAGTTATCAAAATAATCGCCATTATGGGTATTGTAATAATGACGGCGGTCAAAATATTCACCACGAGCCACAAAATAGACGGAGATCCCATCATAATCGGTCTGGTAAATCTCTGCGGTGGTCGAAGGCCACGGATAACCGACATGAAGATCGGAATAAATCAACCGTAACTTATGCCCGGTTAGATTCATACGCCCGTAAAAGGGGGTGATAACAGCTGTGCTCGCTCCTTTGGCATGTATAGCCGGCGGCAAGGCACCCATGACATCACCAAGACCACCAGTCTTGGAAAAAGGATACATCTCCGAAGTTACATAAAGAACATCATGCACTGGAAGGCTCCATTCTTGTTAGCAGCTTATTAACCGTCAGCACCGACTGCGGCATGTTCATACAGGCGGATTATCTTTGATGAAAAATCGCCGAGAATATCGCGATGATCAAAAACCAGATCAGGAAGATCATCTAACCTGAAAAAACGCGCGCCGCCAGCGTCGTCACCGGCCTGCAAAGCTTCAACGTCCCGGGAAACAGCACTATAAGTGATACTGATCGTATGCTGGCGGTCATCACGGGTAGGCATGGAATAAACTCCAACCAGCCCGGTTAGAACCACATCAAGACCTGTTTCCTCCTTAGCCTCACGCACAGCAGCGTGCTCAAGGGTTTCCCCATAATCCACAAACCCTCCCGGCAACGCCCATCCGAGGGGTGGATTCTTGCGTTCAATGAGTACTACACCATATGAAGGATCATAGATAATAATATCAACAGTAGGGACTGGGTTGCGGTAATGGACAACATCCCCTCCGCAATGGGGACAAGGTTTTGAACCAAGCATTTGCAGCAGCCTTTCGTTACAATTGGAAAATACAATAATCTTATATAGCAATGACAACTGATATTCAGTTTCTACAAATAACTCGAATGAAATTCCATTACAAGGAAATACGAATCTTTTTCTCAAAGTCCATACAAATGCCATAATTCGGTGCAAAATATTTAACCAGCCGACAAGAAGCAGGCATATTCTGGCTTATCACTGCCGGACAGCCGCTTAAGGCCGGACACTCGCCGAAACTCCTTTCAAACCTCCGGTAAAATTCATGTAAAGAAAATGAAAAAGGCCCCGTCGACAATTCCGACGAGGCCCGTTTCAGCATTTTTTTCAGCAAAAGTTTGAAGGTAATTTCTATCTAGCAACCTGCGTGCCAAAAAACAAAACACATAGTATAATCAAATCAAGACATTGATATATTTACACTTTTAACAGCAACAGCTCTAAGTAACACACCAGAGAAACAGTTCAATAAATTTTACCGTATAACTAAATAGCACTTAAAACCGCCCTTTAGGGTTAAATATTTTTTACCGCGACCAGCCGGTACTAAATATATCCAACCCATCTCAAGAGGCTCGAAGTAAAGACTTACAGCCAAACAATATGGACATTGTATAAGGGCGCAAAATGAAAAAGGCCTCGTCGGAATTTCCGACGAGGCCCGTTTCAGCATTTTTTTCAGCAAAAGTTTGAAGGTAATTTCTATCTAGCAACCTACATGCCAAAAAGATTATCACACAGCAAAACCCAATCAAGGTCATGATATATTTGCACTTTTCATAACAACAGCTCTAAGTAACACATCGGCAAAACAGTTCAATAAATTTTACCATATAACTGAATGACGCTTAAAACCGCCCTTTAGGGTTAAATATTTTTTACCGCGACCAACCGGTACCAAATATATCCCACCCATCTCAAGGAGCTTGAAGTAAAGACTTACAGCCAAACAATTTGGACATTGTATAAGGGCGCAAAATGAAAAAGGCCTCGTCGGAATTTCCGACGAGGCCCGTTTCAGCATTTTTTTTCAGCAAAAGTTTGAAGGTATTTTCTATCTAGCAACCTACGTGCCAAAAGAACAAACACACAGTAAAACCCAATTAATACATTGATATATTTATACTTTTAACAACATAAGCTCTAAGTAACACACTGACTAAACAGTTCAATAAATTTTACCGCATAACTAAATCACGCCTAAAACCACCGTTTTGGGTTAAATATTTTTTACCGCGAACAAGCAAAAAAAAGACCTGCTCCCGTTACAGGAGCAGGTCCAAAAATATTTACAGAAAGAATTTAGTCGACCACTACAAATCCGGCACTGACGAGAGCCGACCTTGAGACAACTCCATCACGGTAAACCTTGATCTTATTTCCCCGTAAAGGTTCCACAACTGTTGATGGATCTCCGCCTTTGGGCCCGGGCTGTGCGTCAAAAACACCTTCTACAGCCATGGTCAATTCCTCATCCAGCTCTTCTATTAAGCCGGTAGCAGGTTTACCACTTAAATTCGCACTGGTCGCAATCAGCGGGGAATGCGACTTAAGGCATAGCGATGCTGCCAGAGGATGTTCTGTCCAACGTACTGAGGTGTACCCCCGGGAATCCTTTACTGCGAAGGGAAGCTCCTCACGGGCTTTAACCAGTATTGAGAGCGGTCCGGGCCAAAAATGACGGGTCAATCTAAGAAGCTCAGGTGAAATTGTTTCAGTAACAAGATCAAGCTGTTCAATACTGCCGATAATCAGCGGTAGAGGCTTGGACACCGGACGTCCTTTAATACGCGCAACACGGTTAGCTGCCCTTTCGTCCATAGCATCGGCGCCGACAGCAAAAAGGGTCTCCGTGGGATAGACCAAGACCCCTCCGGTCCTGATGATATTTACAGCTTCCTGCTCACTCATACTTAACACTCCCAATACAATACGGCATACAGAGCGATTATTAATACCAACTTTCAGCCCCATGTCCAGAACCTTTTGCAATGTCGCGAATATCATTATTTAGAAACTACAAACAATCACTTAGAAGCAGCATGACATTATCAGCGCTTTGGCATAAATAAAATGCAATCAGCATATGAATATAGGGAGACAATAGATGGTTGCCGGTACAAAAAATTTCAGCAGACAAAAAATAGATTCATTTCTCTCCGTGATAAAAGATTCAGTTCCATTATGGGTTCTGGGAACCGAAGAACTTTCCCACCAGACAGGTCTTATCAATACCTTCGAATATCTTTCCGGCGCCACGGATCAGCTTTCCGAGGCAAGCGCAGCTCTCTCCCTGCTGGCTTGGCAACAAAATCCCCTAAACCGTTCGGCTGCAAAGCGCTGTCTTGAATTGAACAATTCTTCATTAACAGACAAAACATGTAATCTTCTTAATTGGTTAATAGAAACAACCAAAACTGAAATACCGACACAGGATCTTGAAAACCTGCTTCATGCCGGGGACAAGGCGCTGATAATCCGTCACCTGTTCCCACTGCTGCGTGGAAACAGCGGATTGATATGGCTGGCACATTCATGGGACACTCTTCTGCGCCTGGAAAATGCAGAACTAGCTGAAAACGCACTGAACCTGGTTCGCTGGGATAAAAATAACATCCAGCTAAAACATAGACTTAACGCCCAGTTTAATTTTTTATACCGCCCTTCAGAGGAAGCAATTACAACACTTAAAGATCTGGATCATGACATATGGTCCTTATGGAAGGACTATATCCATTCAGAACTTCTCCTGCGCACCGGAGAAACAGTTGAAGGTCGGGAAATTCTGGCCGAACTATGGAAAAATAATATCTGGAACCTGAACTGGGGCCAAAAGCTGCACGGACTGCTTAATCCTGTCGATACCACCAATGCCCTGAGCCGTTCAAGAGAAGTAGCAATACTGCTATACTCTTGGAACAATGGGAAATTAATCGAGAACACGCTCAAAAATGTCGCGGCTTCAAACATAGGAAATGCAAGGGTATTCGCCCTGAACAATGGTTCTGATGACAGCACTGGACAGGTTGTAAGCGAATCTCAGGCTCTTTTTAAAGAGGGACATTACAAGGGGATACAGTTACCGGTGAATGTAGGCGCACCAGCGGCAAGGAACTGGCTGCTGGCGAAACCGGAAGTACGGAAATCCCGGTGGGCTGTGTTTTTGGATGATGATGTCAAACTGGAAGAAAACTGGCTGGAAGAATTGCTGGGCACCGCACAAAGTTACGGCAATCCCGGAGCGGTCGGCTGCCGTATAACTTCCACCGGAACACCGCGTTCGCTGCAATCTGCTGATTACCATCTTTTCCCGCCCGGAAACGGAGCTTCACAAATCGAAGGACTGAGCGAGCAGGTCAGAATTTTTGACAGCTGCCGCAATGCTTTTGATTACGGACAGTTTTCATACACCCGTCCGGCCCTCCATGTTTCAGGATGCTGCCACATGCTGAATATGGAAGCCATCCACCAGTGCGGTGACTTTGACGTGCGCTTCAACCCCACACAGTTCGACGACCTTGAAAGAGACCTGCGGGCTGCGCTGGGCGGATTCAAGCATGTTTACGCAGGACAGATGCGCATCGGGCACATCCAGCACTCCAGTCTGGCAAAGGCCGCGAATGTCCGTTCCATGGCGCAGGTATTCGGTAACAAGATAAAGCTGGAAAGCAAATACAGCGAGCAGGACCTGAACAAGCTTTTTGCTCAGGACCTTACCCAGCTATGGAAAGACACCCATTCCAAATGGAAAGAAATGTCTGAAAATTTATATTAGAATCAGAGAAGTTAGAACGCGTCAGAGGCAACTTTCTGTTTCTTTCTACAGCGATTAAGCCGATGGTGCTTTACAAGCTATCTGGCAAGCCATTCGGCTGTGAGCTTCTCCATCTCTTCCGGAGAGAAAGAAGGAGTATCGTACATTCCCTTGGCAAAACGCTGTGAAAATCCGTGATAAAGAATCAAGGCGGCCGCAACAGAAACGTTGAAGCTCTGAATCATGCCCTGCATCGGAATATACACTTCATCAGGGACCAGTTCGGCCAGTTCAGGTGCTGTTCCGCTATGCTCGTTGCTGAGAATTACAGCTGATGGTGTGCTAAGATCAAAATCCATAAGCGGTCTTGCTGTTTCTGAAAAACCGGTCCGCAAAACCTGATAGCCCTGATCGCGTAAACCGCTGACCATTTTTACAGGGTCTGTGTGTTTGGTGCACTCCACCCATTTTTTACCGGAGGCTGAAGATTTTTTCGCCAGCTCCGGCCATTCTGAAACGGTATAATAAAGGTGAATGCCATAGATTCCGAAAGCGTCGCAGCTCCTGAGGATTGCCGACACATTATGGGGATCCCATACATTATCGATAATGAGGGTGAAATCTTTCTGGCGCTTTGCCAGTACTTCCCTGACCCTAGCCTCTCTTTGTGGTGTTCTCTGTCTTTCCATGGCGTACTGCGTACCCAACCTTTGCCAAGTTTGCAAGCGCAGTAGAACGACTCTTTTCCATTTAAATATTCTTCAATATTAATATGGACGTTTTATTGATTTCAAAAAGATGATATGTAATTAATTCAGATGATATTTATCTATGGAGGACTGAATGCGCGCGCTGATTGCAGAGGATGAATTTGTTGGCCGAAAACTGCTGTCAACTTTCCTTGCCCCGCTTTTCGTAATTGATGTCGCTGTTAACGGGAGAGAAGCTGTTGAAGCGTTCAAACTGGCCTATGAAGAGGACAACCCTTATAAACTGATACTCATGGATATAATGATGCCGGAACAGGATGGTCTTTCCGCACTTGAAGAGATAAGGGCTTTTGAGAAAGGAAAAGGGCATACTGGCCGTTGTAAGGTAATCATGACCACCGCACTTGATGACCCAAAAACAGTAATACGATCTTTTCATGACGTGGAGGCATCCAGTTTTATAGTTAAGCCCGTGGAAAGAGAAAAATTATACGCCGAGCTCAAAAAAATCGGGCTCATGAACAAATAATTACCTTCGGATTATGGAGCACCGCTGATGAGTGAAGACGATTCCCTTATTGAAGAATTTTTCTCCGAAGTGAATGACAAGTACTACCCGCAAGTACTTGAAGGGATCGACCTTCTGGATGAGCAGCGCATCGAGGAAGGGATCGAGGTGCTTTCACGTCCACTGCACACCATCAAGGGCGTAACCGGATTCATGTCCGGTTTTGAACCCGCATCATCTTTCACTCACAAGGTCGAAGATTACCTAAAGAAAATGCAGGCAGGCGAAGTCGCGCACGATCTCATGCAGATCGCGCTCGCCATTGAGTCAGTAAACACCATATTCATGCTAATTGAGCAACTGCGGGAATCCGGCAGTTTCGACAAAAGCATGACTGACGATATTGAAGCAAGGCTTTCAGGAGACGGAAAGCAGAGCCATGCAGCAGATGAATCCGGGCTTAATCCCCTTGAAATAGAAAATCTTCCTGACATTCAGATATTCACTATCAAAGTGAGCCGGATATACAGCTCCGAACAACTAAAAATGGTTGAAGAAAGTCTACAGACAATCAACACAGGCAACACAGTACTTTTCGATTTCGAAACAGCTGTTTCAGTTGCTTCATCCTTTTTTGAACTGGTCGCATCTTATGCCGACTCTTGTGAAATATGTATGGCCGGAATGAACAGCCACTGTACAGGAACTTTCTACTCGTGGGGCTTCCAGCGCTTTTTTTCTGTCTTTAAAAACAGGGAAGACTTCTTAAGCAACACCGGAGTTTGAGGATAATGAAGGACAGTATCTCCAGCTGCATAGGCCAGCTCCAAGAATCAATCATCGCACTTGAACAGGGTTCCGGTGATATCAATGCTATTTTGAAAGCCATGGGGCTTGATAATGCTCAAATGAGATCTGCCCAGATTATTGCGCTCATGGATATGCTGAGCGATGGAATCACACCTATCAGCTCGGAACTGGTAACTTCCCTTCTGGATATTTCTGAAGCCCAGAAAAAGTTTTTCTATTGCATAGGCGGCCTTCTGGATAAGGGCGGAGCTGCTGCCGATTCCCGGAAGGAGACAGAACCTGCTCAGAATCAAGCTTCCGCAAGCTCTATTGAACTGGATGAATACGAACAGGAAATGATGGCCGAAATGCTGGCCATGACCGGAGAAAGCCCGGACCCGAGCGACGGTTGGGAAAAGGTTGATAAAACTCCGACAGGACTGGGGACCGAAGATCCGGGAAAATCTGAAATCAAACAAGAACCGGAAGAAACATCCGATCCTGAAATGGAAACTTCCGCTGCGGCAAAAAAAGTTTCCGACGAAGAGATAGTCAGCAAACAACCTGCACCTTCCAAAAAGAAGGACTCTCAGGCTATATCCTCAATCCGTGTATCCACACAACAGCTGGATTCCCTTATTGAACTTGTCGGTAAACTGATGGTTACTTATGCGGTTATTGCACAAACCAAAGCTGAGAATATTTCCAAAATTTCATCCAGCCTTTCGGAGCTGGATAAAGTAATCCGCAACCTGCAGTCAGAGGTTGATGAAATCAGACTTGTGCCGCTGAAACAGATTTTCATGCCTATGCACAGACTGGTCAAATCAACATCGCAGAAGCTTAATAAACGGATCAAATTCACTATCACCGGAGAAGAACTGGCACTCGATAAGACCATAGTGGAATGCCTCAACGAACCGCTGGTACACCTGCTGCGTAATGCGCTGGACCACGGAATCGAATCTGCTGAAGACCGCCAGATGTACGGCAAAGATGAAATGGGGAGTGTCCATCTCAATGCGTTCCGAAAAGGAGAATTCGCCTACATCGAAATAACCGATGACGGTAAAGGCCTTGACGCTGACGTTCTACTCAAAAAGGCACTTGAGCGCGGCCTGGCCTCCCCGGACACAGAATACAGTAAGGAAGAAATTTACGCGTTCATCCTCCAGTCCGGTTTCTCCACTGCGAGCGCGGTTACAGATATTTCCGGGCGCGGTGTCGGCATGGACGCAGTGGTTGCCGCCATCCAGAACACCTTGGACGGAAAAATTTCCATTCGCAGTGAATTGGGTGAAGGCTCCACATTCTCTATCGCCATTCCACTGAGCAGGTCGGTTAATGAGGGAATAGTCGATGCTCTGGTCACCACAGTCGGTCCGGAGACCTTTATCTTCCCCAGCCGGGAAGTTCTTGAGGTTTATGAACCGGTGGCAAAGGAATTCACAGATCTGCCTGATGGCCGGGAAACAGTTTCCGTCAGGGGTAAAGTCCGTCCTCTTATCCGCATGTACAAGGTATTTGACCTCCCTGCACCTGCAGCAGATATCATCCCCAAAGTCATTCTTGTAAAGCTGGGGGACACCATAGCGGCGATTCTAGTAGATGAGGTTTTGCGCCAGCAAAAAGCCGTGGTAACGGGATTCACTCTGCCGGTAAACACCATATACAAACTTCCGATACTGGGCTTCGGCATGATGGGGGAACATGACGCTCTGGTTGTCGACACTGAAACCCTGATAGCATCATACATGGACGATCCAGTCTAACAAAGACAAGTCCGGCATCTGCATAATTTTGCGGTTGGCAGGAAAAACTTTTCTCTACCGAATTTGTCTGCTATGCATGCGTGTTCAAGCAAAAAACAATCAGCGCAGGAAAAACAGTAGATGAAAAAAGCAATTCTTTTTGCAGCACACGGATCAAAAAACAGGGCCGCAAGTTCGGCCTTGGGAAATATTTTAAAACTGACAAAAAAAGCCTATCCCGACATTCCGATCTTCAGTGCTTTTACTTCCGGGCATATCCTAAAAAAACTTCGGGAACAGGGCCAGAAGCTGCCCACTGTAAAACAGAATCTTGAAAATCTTTCTGAAGAAGGCTTCACCCACGTAGTCATTCAGTCTCTGCATGTTATTCCCGGAACGGAATACACCAACACATGCAGGCTTGTGAACCGTGTTGAGAAAGGTGAAATCAAATTTGAAAAAGCAATTATCGGCGAACCTCTGCTCACAAATGATCAGGAAATAGACGAAATTTCGGACCTCATCCTGAACCTGCTGGAAGAACGTGATCCCCAAAAAGAAGCCCTGATTCTAGTCGCCCACGGTTCTAAATATTCCGACAGCGGCAATTCCCTGTACGATAAATTCAAAGAAGTCCTTGAGGCCAAAGACAGCAATGCCTATCTTGGTAAACTAAATTCCGAAGAAGGCATTGAAAAAATAAGTGACAGGATCAAAGCTTCCGGCCTGAAAAAGGCATACCTACTGCCCCTGCTTTTCGGAGCCGGGAACCATGTAAAAAAAGACATGGCAGGTGAGCATGAAGGTTCGTGGAAAAACATAGTTGCCTCTCGGGACATTGAAGCTATTCCGGTTGCCAAGGGAATCGGGGAATTCGACATATTTGCCCGGCGTTGGATGGATAAATTGAAAAAAGCGATCGATCAGCTCGATACGTAATGCAACCTTAAAAATTTGCTGCTTGATTGAACTCCGCACCGCATATACATTATGTTGGTGCGGTTAATCTTTTTAGCTATTCAACAAAGATGACAAAAAAAATCACCGTGCATAGACATGACGGAACAGTCATGGAACTAGCACCGACAGCCGGGCTTAATATAGCCCAATCCCTTTTCCTGAACGGAGCTTTTCAAGGGGTCCCCCTCTGCTCCGGTATGGGCCGTTGCGGACTGTGCAAAATTCGTTTTGAGACGAGTCCGCCGGAACCGCGCAGGGAAGAGCTGCAAAAATTAACTGTCGCTGAAATTGAATCCGGATGGCGGCTTTCCTGCCTTCATCAGGCAACAGGGGGGTCCATTTTCCTGCCGCAGCCGGAGCGAGTTGTACCAAGAGTTAGCAATAAATTTTCAAACAACTTGCCGGAAGGACTGGCGCTGGCCGTAGATCTCGGAACCACAGGATTGCACTGGGCTTTTACCCTCTGCGGTACCCCGGTAAAATCCGGACAGGAGCTGAATCCGCAGATCGGACTAGGCAGTGAGGTCATGTCCCGACTCGCCTTCGCGGCAAAACCGGAACAGCGCAAAATCTTATCTGAACTGGTAACCAGCCGGATTAAAACGCTCATTGCCGAGACCGGACAGATCAAAGAACTGGTAATTTCAGGCAACCCTTCCATGACCAGCATCCTGGCACAGGATGATGTGCGGGGATTGAGCAGCGCACCCTATTCACTGCCGGATGGCGGCGGGAAAAAAGTAAATCTTGACGAAGACCTGCCTGAAGCGTACATCCCGCCACATCTGGCTCCGTTCGTTGGTGCAGATATAACCTCCGGGATTGTGGCCCTGAATTTTTCGAAAACCGGAATTCAACCGCCGTATCTCTTCGCCGATCTCGGAACAAACGGAGAGTTCGTCCTTTGCCTTTCAGAGGATGAATATATAGTTTCGTCTGTGCCTATGGGACCAGCCCTCGAAGGGGTCGGCATGAGCAATGGACGCACTGCCGGACCGGGCGCCATATCCGCTTTCACACTGACTCCACTTGGTCTTTCACCGTCAGTGATCAAAACGGAAGAATCCGGGCAGAAACAAAAACCGGGCATAACCGGAACAGGCTATCTGTCTCTCTGCGCCATACTGCTGAAGTCCGGCGTACTGACCAGTGAAGGCCTCTTTTCCTCCGGAAGCACTCCCTTTGCCGCAAAACTGGCAAACAGGCTAACAGAAATAAACGGAACCCCGGTCCTTGATCTGGGACATGAAGGATTAACCCTTCCGGCCTCGGATGTGGAAGAAATATTAAAAGTAAAAGCGGCCTTCAACCTCGCTATGTCCGCCCTGCTGAGTGAAGCCGGGCTGGCGCCATCCGATCTCAATGAGTTGGTCCTCGGCGGGGCCATGGGCCAACATGTCAATATTAATGATCTGGTTGCTACCGGATTCATTCCTGCCGGAATCGCTGTGATTACACGCGCCGCCGGTAATACCTCCCTTGAGGGAGCCAAAATTTTAACTCACAATCAAGAAGCAAGGGATTTCGCCGCCAGTCTGCCCGGACGCTCCAGAGTGCTGGAGCTCGCCGGAAGTGATGATTTCGGCCGGAAATACCTTGAGAGGATGATTTTCAAATATGTCTATTAAAGTAAGTTCACTTTTCCCTCTACCGACTCAGGATGTATCCAAAATTTTGGATAACTACATAAAAATTTTACAAAAAACAGTTCCGCTTAAAAGCAAGTACAGTCATGAACTGCCTTACGCCATTCGTGACCTTTCCCGCGACCTGACCGGGGAACGTTCCAGCCTGTCCAATGACTACATGGGCGATCCGCGCAGCCTGAATGCATACCTGCGTTATTTTCTGCCTTGGAACCTTTACCGCATGGCCCGTCTCTTTCAGGGACTGGATATAAATCTGCCCGATAACGGCATAGTGGTGGACCTCGGTGCCGGACCGCTCACCGTGGCTCAGGCCCTCTGGATCGCAAGGCCGGACCTGCGCGAAAAAAAGCTGACCTTCATCAATGTTGACCGTACCCCGAAACCCATGCGTGAAGGAGCAAGACTCTTCACTGCACTGGCCGGGGAAGAATCCCCGTGGCGCATGGTAAACGTCAAGGGCGGCTCAACTTCCAAGATCCGCGAAAAAGCACATCTGCTGGTCACTGCAAACATGGTCAATGAAGCTTCCGCCGGAACACGCATTCCGCTTCCGGTCTGGGCGGAAAAATTCTGTCTGTCCATGGTTCACAAACTGGCACCGGAAGGACGCATACTAATTATTGAGCCGGGTATCCGCCGCTCCGGTCGCGTACTCTCCGTTATACGTCAGGAATTTGTGAATGCCGGATTCCCTATACTCGGCCCCTGCACCCACGTGGAAGAATGCCCAATGAACGGAGAACAGGGTAAGGCGTGGTGTCACTTCAATTTTGATTCCGACCACGCTCCCGCATGGCTGCAGAAACTTTCTGCACAGTGTCGTCTGGAAAAAGACAACGTCAGCCTAAGCTTCCTCTATGTAGGACTGCGCAAGGAAGATGTTGAGAGCGCCCGCGAAGGGGAAATGCTCATCCGCGCTGTGTCCGAATCCTTCAGGCTTGATCAGGGCGGATTCGGCCAGTACGGTTGTGCCGCGCAGGGACAGATTCTGCTTTTCGCACAGGGCGGTGCAAAAACATTGTACCCCGGTGGTCTCATCGGCATGCCCATCCCCGAAGAAGAAAAAAGGGATGAAAAATCCGGCTCGCTGATTGTACCACTGCCCATTAGGGAAAGCGATAAACGTAAGAAATAAAGACACCTGAAAGGCCTTCAGCAACCATGCCGGGGGCCTTTAACCCTTTTTGCCAAGGCTTCGTCATCTTTTTCTTCAAAGACAATCTTAGTGCGCTATATGCGAATCTTACAAAACGTCTTTGAAAGAGATTGGATGGGGCTGGGGAAGGGAAACCAATTCATAAAACGCGAAGCGTATCTAATAACCTTATGGAATTTATAGATCTGGGATTAATTTCCCATCAGGAAGCAGAAAAGATTCAGTTGGAAAGATTGGGCCAGGTCATGGAAGGCACAGCGGGAGATGCTTTGTTTCTTTTGGAGCATCCTCCCGTCGTTACTTTGGGCCGCCAGGGCGGATTGGAAAACCTGCTGATCAGCAAGGAAGCTTTGAAAGCCATGGGTGCTGAAGTGGTGCAGACCGCCCGAGGCGGAAATATTACCTGCCATTACCCCGGACAGTTGGTGGTTTACCCGGTCATGCGTATTGAAAAAAGGCGCGGCGGCATCAAGAAATTTTTCCACGACATGGAAGAAACAGCTATCCGAACCGCTGCCCGGTTCGGCGTTGATGCAGCAAGAAGCGAAGGCCGCCCCGGTGTATGGGTAGGCCCGGGCAAGCTATGCTCCATTGGAATCGGTGTCAAAAAGTGGATCACCTACCACGGCTTGTCATTCAACGTTTCCACTGACATGAAACTATTCGACGCCATAACCCTCTGCGGTCTGCATGGCGCGCACCCCACCTCCCTTTCACGGGAAGCTGGCAAAGAAATTTCTACCGAGGAAGTAAAAAATGTCTTCAGAAAAGAATTCGGAAAAGTTTTTGCGGATACCACCGTGGCTGCGGGTTAAACTGCCCACCGGACGCACTTTCAACGATACCGGCAAAATGCTGGAAGATCTTAATCTCAATACAGTCTGCCAGTCCGCCAAGTGCCCCAACTGCTGGGACTGTTTTTCGCGCAAGGTGGCCACCTTCCTGATCATGGGCCGCAACTGCACCCGCAACTGTGCTTTCTGCAATATCGCCCCCGGACGCATCGATCCTCTTGATGCGGACGAGCCGCGCCGGGTGGCCGAGGCCGTAAAGCGACTGGAACTCAAATATGCCGTAGTTACCTCCGTCACCCGCGACGATCTTCCTGACGGCGGTGCTGCCCATTTTGCCGAGACAATCGAACGCATACGCGCTGAACTTCCGGAATGTAAAGTGGAAGTGCTCATCCCCGATTTCAAAGGCAATCTGGAAGCGCTGAAAACCGTCATTGCCGCCAAGCCGGATGTTATTAACCACAACGTGGAAACACCGCCCGCTCTTTATTCTGAAATCCGCCCGCAGGCTGATTATCAGCAGAGCCTCGAGCTGATCGAAAGAGTCAAACAATTCAGCGATATTCACGCAAAATCAGGCCTCATGGTCGGCCTCGGTGAAACAGACGAACAGGTCCGGCAGGTTATTGACGACCTCGCGGCCATTAATTGTGACATCATCACTATAGGCCAGTACATGCGCCCCTCAAAAGCGCACCCTGCCGTCAAACGCTACGTCGAACCTTCAGTCTTTGATGAATACGCAGACTACGGCAAAAGACTCGGTGTTCCGCATATGTTCTGCGCGCCACTGGTCCGCTCCAGCTTTAACGCTGCTGAGGCTTTTGATAGACTTTAAAATACTGATTAACAACAATTCGTAAAAAAGGAACTTCCGATACGGAAGTTCCTTTTTTTTATGTTTTTGCGATACATAAAAAAACTCCCCTGCCCAAGTCAGGGGAGCAAATAAATCAAACTTTCATCCAGTCCACAACCCTACTTACCGGTCCTGAAGCTCAATGAGAAGGCATACCAAACACGGCGGATATCGTCGATGCGTTTTTCATATTTCCCGATGATCACCTGCCGCCCTGCAGGGCCGATCTTCACATTAACAGGTTTGGATTCTTTGAGTGATACCAGCTCAGGGTGCTCAATATTTCGGTCTGAACTAACGGAAATGCGCGCGCCAGCGGCCGGCATGGGCATTCCTTCGAAATACATCATAACCGGGAGGGAATCTCCCTCCTTAAGCTTGGTTGGATCTTTGAGAGGCACTATCTCAGCCCGTTGGCCTATGGGTTTATCCATACCGTGTGTCCACTTGATAATGGTTTTAGAAAGCTTGTATGACCGGCCTTCATCGATAACCTTTCCGCAGACATGTCTTGGAAGATCAAAATTCTCCCATCCAGCTTCTTCAGTATGATACCAGTACCTGTTGTCAAACTCGACGGTCAGCATGGTGTAATCATCATCCAGCCATGCAAAAGCTCCACCTTTGTTATACACAGGTTCAAGACTGGTCTTCCAATTGTTCTCGCTGATACCGGTCATTGCAGTGATGCGGCTGAGAGGATAGGGATCTGTTGCACCCGGATGGCCATACATAAGAAAGACCTTGCGGCCCTTATTTTCCAACCACATATCATGGGCTGAGCAGATAGAGGCGAAAGCCATGACCAATACCATTGCTAAAACGGTTTTCTTCATCATAATTGTCCTCATTTTTTATTGAAAACGACTGTCATTTTCATTTAAAGGTTTGATTACAAACCACCTGCGAGATTGTCAACGATCATAAGAATAAAATTATGATTTTTCTGGCAGAATTATATATTCCGTGATCCCTGCCTTTTACCCAGCTGAATATAAGGCGTCACGACTATATTCAGCCTTCAGGGGTTAAAAAAGCTCTCTTGACCTTTACGATTTATTATTGCAGAGCTTTGCAAGGGTCGGATTTGGTAATTTTATGGTCATAATATATATAATCTATATGAATCCGTCCGAATCCCGCCTTAGCAACGTGATTCTACAGGAAAATGGAGGATTACAATGCGCCTTAGATATTATTTAATCACGATACTGCTTTGTCTAATGGCAAGTCCGCCAAGCATTGCAGCGGCCAAAGATCAAACTGAAAATAACTCCGAGCACCAAAAGTATATTGTTGCCGGTTATATCGAGAACGTTTCCATTAAAATTTGGGACCGCGAAACCCCGATTACGATTGAAGCCAAGATGGATACCGGAGCGGACAGCTCTTCCCTGCATGCCACAGATATTACGATTGACAAAAACAATAAAACAACTTCATTCACCATAACCGACCAGCACGGCAAGAGCCAACGCATTACCTGCCCATATGCCAGAATAGTGCGCATAAAAAAAAGGCCGTCCGGTTACCAGCGAAGGCCTGTAATACCGGTACAGCTTCATATTGGAGCAAAAGAATTTGATGCCCTGGTAAACCTCACCGACCGCAGCCATTTTTCATACAAAATGCTGGTCGGCAGGAAAGAATTACGTCACGGCATACTTATTGATTCCTCGCGCCACCATCGCCTGAGCCGTCCAGAAGCACAGTAAATTCACTGTTCTTTATTTCGGAGTTTCCGCCATGAATTCTATACAGCTTAAAATACTTGTCGCACTGCTGCTTACCGCAGGGCTGGGATTATTCAGCTACAAAGCTTTTGTGCTGGGTTTCCCCCTCACACCTGAGGAACATACCAAAATCTGGAACGTGGAAGCACACGTCTCCTATGAAGCAAAGGGCGCACCGGTTAAGGTAACCCTTCAAACCCTGAACAGACTGCCACAATACACGGTTACTGACGAATATTACATTGCGGATGATTACGGTCTTCTGCATGTTTTGCAATCTGCTGACGGCACACCGCAAAAGAGCAGGACTCCAGATAATGTCGCCGCAACTTGGTCCAAGCGATCCGCCAAAGGAAAGCAGGACCTTTTCTATTCCGCCCGGTTGCGCCCCAACAACAACAAGAGAGAGGAAACCTGGGTCCACCCCGCAGAAATTCCCAAATTGATAGACCCCAAATTCACTGAGGCTGAACAGCTGGCAGCAAACTCGCTTATTAACCTAGTGGGCAGTGAATCCGCTGACATTGAAACTTTCGTCCCACAGCTTATGAACCGGCTCATGGAACCTTCTACAGGTACGGATGCCGCATATCTGCTCCGCGATAATAAAAATGTTCTGGGCGCGGTCAACATGGCCGTCCGACTGCTGCACTTTTCCGGTATTCCGGCCCAGTCCGTACATGGAATAACCCTGTCCACTTCAAACAGTGCAGAAATCAAACACTGGCTGGAGTTATATCACAACGAAAAATGGCACATGTTTGATGTAACCACAGGTACTTTCGGGACTCCGGTCGACTTTGTTGCATGGTGGCGCGGAAACGCGCCTCTGGCCACTGTCAGTGGCGGGAGCAACCTGAATGTGACTCTATCAGTCGTTCCGGCTACAGTCCGGGCCATGGGTAATGTTGTTGACCGACTGAAAGTAACAGCCCCGGCCATTCTGGAATTTTCCCTGTTTAATCTTCCGGTACAGGCACAGGCCACCTACCGGATAATCCTGCTTATTCCCATCGGCGTATTGCTGCTTGTTTTTTTGCGCAACGTAATCGGCATCACCACTTTCGGTACATTTATGCCCGTGCTGATAGCCCTTTCTTTCCGCGAAACACAATTACTCTGGGGTCTTTGCCTGTTTTCAATTGTAATAATCCTCGGACTGGCTGTGCGACTTTACCTTGAGCATCTGAAATTATTGCTGGTTCCAAGGCTGGCATGTGTGCTTATTGTAGTGGTTTTACTCATGGCCGGCATCAGTATCATCAGCTTCAAACTGGGATTCCCACGCGGTGTCTCAGTAAGTCTGTTCCCCATGGTCATATTAAGTATGACCATTGAACGGATATCGGTAATGTGGGATGAGCTTGGCGCCGGAAAAGCCATTCAACAGATTATCGGCTCCATGGCCGTAGCAGTACTTGCCTACATAGCCATGAGTAACCTGCTTATCGAACACCTCATTTTTGTATTCCCGGAACTGTTCCTCGTATTACTTGGCCTGACCTTGATGATCGGGCGATACACCGGATTCCGTCTGCTTGATTTGATGCGTTTCCGCGCATTCCTCAAGGAGAGTTAGGATGAAGTGGTTCGGCAAACTCAAAGAATTCGGAGTCATGGGACTCAATGCCCGCAATGGGTCTTATGTACTGCCAAACAATCCGCGTAAGCTCTATCCTTTGGTGGATGATAAAATCACAACCAAAAAGCTGACCCAGTCGGCCGGATTAAATGTTCCGGAGCTATACGGGGTTTTTCAAGCCCAGCATGAACTCAAGAAACTTCCCGCCCTGCTTCAGAAACATGATTCATTCGTGGTTAAGCCTGCGCGCGGCGCAGGGGGTAATGGAATTTTAGTCATTACCGGCAAGCTGGGTCCTCGTTTCCGTAAGCCGGATGATTCGCTGGTTGCCGAAGACGCAATATCCTTTCACATTTCAAACATCCTCAGCGGCATGTACAGCCTTGGCGGTATGCCGGATAAGGCCATGGTTGAATATTGTGTACAGTTTGCTCCGATATTTAAAGACATCGCCTATCAGGGAGTACCGGACATACGAATTATCGTTTACAAGGGCATCCCGGTCATGGCAATGCTCCGGCTGCCTACTCGTGAGTCGGACGGCAAAGCCAATCTTCATCAGGGGGCTATGGGATGTGGAATAGACATGCGGAGCGGTGCTACCACTAGCGCAGTTTGGAAAAATGATAACTGTACGCATCACCCGGACACCCTGCACCCGGTTGCAGGCGTTGCCATCCCGGACTGGCCGGAACTGCTTAAGCAGGCGGCACTGGGCTACAGTGTTACCGGCCTGGGATATCTGGGTGTCGACATTGTGCTCGATAAAAATATGGGACCGCTGATACTTGAACTTAATGCCCGTCCCGGACTTGCAATTCAAGTTGCCAACAGGTGCGGACTGAAGCACAGACTGGATAAGGTTGATGAAATATACCAATCACTGCACACAGAAGAACAACGGATTCAATATGCTATGGACAATTTCGGATCATAAACTGCGCCCATTGCTGCCTATACTCATACTTACCATCTGCTTTTCCATGCTGGCGGGATGCAAGAAGCAGCCAAAACTTGTTATAACCCCGCCCCCACCACTCCCGGTTGAAATTGTCCGGGAAAAGGCTCCGCTCGGCAGGAAAGAGATCCATATGGATATAAAATTGACTCGCCTTCCGGATCAGCGCAAAGTTCGTAAAGTTAGATCCCAAAGCATGCCGACAGGGACCCGTATATCTTATCCGACTGGTGCGGATATCCTGCGTTTCCTGCAATATGACGAAGAAATAATCACTCTGCCTAAAATGCAGAGTACAATGGATTTCAATATCCTGCTGCTGACACGGGACCAGAATCCCCCGCTGACCGTTAGCGGTTACTCCAACGTAACATATGAATTGATGGAATCTTCCCTCCCCGGTGGGGCCATCCTGCTTGATTCATTCTACGGGACGTTGAACGATGACCAGACGCTTTCCAAAACTGTGCTGCTGCCTACTGACAGAAAAGATGTTTTTAAAAAAGTACAAGCGGAAATCAGTCCTAAAAACCTGAAGTTCAAAAAGGTAATCAGGACCAATGTCATCCCGGGTACGGAACACAATTATGTAATCAAATTTTTGGGCAAAAAAGGGATGACAATCCTATTTGAAATCCGCCATTTAAAAGGTGGCAGCCGTCCAAAAGTAATTCACAGGCAGACTGTTGAAATACCACTTGGCACTCCGTTGATCGAGATAAACGGGCACAAATTTAAGATCCACACCGCCACTACGGAATTTATCGATATAGAAAGACTTAGCTGACCACCTGTGATCACTGTCTTTTTCGAGTATAATCACGGATGGTAAGTTCAATGGTCGGGATACCGTTGAACTTATCAATCTTCGGCGAAAAGGCGAACCGCATAGTGGCTCCGATGAGCTCGGAACCGAGTTCGTCAGCCATACGCCATGCCTTGGCTGGCATCTTACGGGTCTTGTCCTTGTTGGTGAGAGTCAGCTTTACATGCTCCTTGCCCATGGGTCTGCGCTCCATCACTTCAACCGGTGGGGTGATAAAAACAGGTTCCGGATTCCCCATGCCGAAGGGCTGCATAAGCTCCAGCTCCTTGAGCAACACGTAGTCGATGTCTTCCAGAGGAAGCTCACGGTCGACCTTAAGCGAGGCTTTAAGAGGCTTCTTGCCGATCTTGTCGATCACGGCCTGATCAAAACGTTCACGAAATTCAGAAAGATGCTCTGCTTTGAATGACATACCGGCTGCCAGTTTGTGCCCACCGAAATTTAAAAACAACTCAGACATTGTGGTCAAACCTTCATGGATGTGAAACTCCTTGATGGAACGAGCCGACCCTTTGACAATTCCCCCATCTTCACAAAGCATAACCGTGGGACAATAAAATCTTTCAACTACGCGCGAAGCTACAATACCGATAATTCCCGGATGCCAGTCCTTGGAAAAAAGCACCAGCCCGGCACGGCTGTCACGTTTGATATGCTCTTCGGCCTGAGCGAGGGCTTCCTGTAAAATCCGGTCTTCCTCTGCTCTACGTTCAGAGTTCAGTTCATCAAGTACCTTTGCGATGGGCCTTGCTGTTTCCATATCTTCAGCCATCAGCAACTGGAGTGCCCGCCCCGGATCACCCATACGGCCTGAGGCATTGATACGTGGGGCAAGTCCGAACCCGACCTGCCCAGCACCTATGGCCGCAAACATATCATATCCACTGGCAACCTTTAGCGCAGCCAGACCGGGACGCTTTGCTTCCTTAAGAAGCAAAAGACCGTTCTTGACCAGAATACGGTTCGGGCCTTGAAGTTCAACAACATCGGCAATGGTCCCGAGAGCTACGAGATCAAGATAGGCACGCACGTCAACCAGCTCACCGGGCAGCAATCTGTTGACCTGTGCCATGAGCATGAAAGCAACACCGACACCTGCCAGAGTGGCGCATTGGCAATCTTCAAAAGTTTGGCCATTGTATTCGGTAAGACGCGGATTGCAGATAGCTGCGGCCGGGGGAAGTTCTTCGCCGGGTAAATGATGGTCGGAAACGACAACAGTCAGGCCAAGTTCATTGGCCGCCGCAATTTCCGCATTGTTGGTAATGCCGCAATCAACTGTCAGGAGCATTTCAATGCCCTGTTCATGCAGTTTCCTAATACCCGCAACATTCAGGCCATAGCCTTCTTCAAGACGGTTGGGCAGATAATGCTCGCATTCATATCCTCTATCGGCGAGCAAAGATTTCACAACGGCTGTGGAAGTGACTCCGTCAACATCATAGTCGCCCCAAACCGCCATTTTCTTACCTTGGCTAAGTCCATCTGCCAAAACCTGTGCTGCAAGCTCAAGGCCTGGAATCTCCGTCGGATTACATAGGTTACGCAATCCGGGCGAAAGGAAAAGATCCATATCGGCACGGCTTTGAAAGCCTCTATGCCACAATATTTCAGCAAGCAATTCAGTTATGCCTAATTCAGACGCAATAGCAGGCAGGGAAGAAGGCAAATCTTCTTCGCTTCTCATCTTCCAGATTTTGGGCAAAAGAGTCTCCGTGTTTTCCAGACTAAAAATCAATATCAAGGTCGGCTATGGGACCTTCATTTTTCTTCTGATTCTTTTCGAAGGCTTCCAAATCTATAGTCAGAGTAGAATCTTCTTCTGAGAGATAGCCGTTATTTTTAAGGTAGGTCCAGAACAAAAGCCCCTCTTCCAGATTGGGGTTCAGTTCAAGAGAATTTTTTATATATTTTATGCAGTTTTCAAAATCACCCTGTTCATAATATGCACGGGCTATATTCAAGCACAGATTCTCATCATGCTTGCTGATCTTTTCGGCTTTGAGATAATATTCAATGGCCTGATCAACCATTCCGTTTCGACGCAGATTGATGCCGAAATCATTGAAAAGATGCTTATGCTCCGGCTCAAATGTGGACCCGATGCCGACCAGCCGGCGAAAAATATCTTCCGCTCGCCCGGTTTCCCCCCGCTCGAGATAAGTCAGACCGAGTCCGAAATTGGCTCGCACATTTTCTTCGTCTACATCAATTGCATGCCCGAATTCATACTCTGCGCTATAGCCTTCACCATTTGCACGATGCTTTTCTCCACGGGAAATTGATCCTTCAAGCGCATCCATGCTCGGGCGCACTATTTCAGCATAATACTCCGGTTCGGGGTGGTAATTATCAAGAAAGGTATCACGCTCAACAGTAAGTTTTGGTCCTGCGGGAACATTGTTATTGTTCAAAGGCTGCACTTCCAAGGCTCCATTATCCATTTCCTGTGCAAACCAGTATGTTTTCTGCATGGTCTGACGGGTTGTGGTCCCGGTCCCGACTATTGATTCTTTTCTGGAGGAAAAAACCCCAAAAATTCGGTTTGCAGCCATAACAACCCCTTTTTAACAATTCATTCCGGCAACGAAACTTTGAACCGCTTTGCCCGGACAACGGACCCAGATGATAACAATTTCATTAACACTGCTTCCTGACTAGAAATCCAACTGGATAAGCTTTGATTTCATACAGGAACGCTGTTCCTGCTCAGAACTCTGCTCCGGTTCAAGTTCTGAATCATCAAACTCAGGAACATCATCTATTATCACTTTACCGAATTCAACTGTCTTATTTAGCCGCTCCGGTTCTTTTTCCAGAGATTGCTCGAATTCTTCAGTAGCGATTGCTACCTCACCATTATCGTTCATAAAACCATTTATCAGCAGAAAATCTTTAAACAAACCGGCTTCATCAAAGGAAGGATTCAATGACAGGGATTTTTCAAGGTATACAATGCATCCCCTGATATCTCCCTTTTCAAAATATGCCCGCGAAATATTCAAGCACAGGTTTTCATCGTCATCGCAAAGCTCTTCAGCCCTATGGTAATATTTAAGCGCATGATCAAACATACGGTTTTTACGCATACTTATGCCGAACTCATTAAACAGGTGTTTGTGTTCAGCAGTGTAAATAGCTTTAAGCCTGACCAATCTTTTGAAAACGTCTTCAGCCCGTTCAACTTCACCGCGCTCAAGAAAAGTCAACCCCAATCCGAAATTGGCCCGGACATTCTCTTCATCTACAGCAACAGCAGAACTGAACTCATACTCTGCACTATAACTTTCTTCCCTGTTACGATGCCCTTCTCCTCGTTTTATGCGCTCATTCTGACGCATAAGGTTTGGTAGGACCGTGTTGGCATAAAACTCAGGCTCAGGGTGATAATTGGACAAAAATCTTTCTCTGGGTATCAGGAGTTTAGGTCCGGTAGGGATGTTATGATTGTTCAAAGCCTGAACTTCAACATCCCCACTCTCCAACTCCTGAACAGCCCAATATGATTTCTGCACATCACCCCGGTGTTTAAAATCCCCGGTACGTGAGGAAAATATACCTTGAGCAAGAGTTACAGCCATCTTCCCAAACGCTATCCTTCCATTTCGGCAACAATTCTGCGGGCAGCCTCGGCAGGATCATCAGCTCCGGTAATCGGTCTGCCAACAACAAGAAAGTTGGAACCGCGGTCCACTGCTTGAGCCGGAGTTACAACCCTACGCTGGTCATCGGAAACGGAAGCCGGTCTGATGCCCGGGGTAAGGGCCAGAAAATCTTTGCCGCATTTTTCCTTAATAGCTTCAACTTCAAGACCGGAGCAAACCACACCGTCCAATCCGGCCTGAGAAGAAGCAAGAGCAAGGTCAAGTACCGCGGAACCAAGTCCGTCAGGAACCGGGAAAGGAATGTCGTCTTCGTCCATGCTGGTCAGGATGGTGATCGCCATGAGCAATGGGCCATCAGTGCCGTTTGCACCTTCAACACGGCCTTCACGGGCGGCAATTGCCATACGTTCCCCGCCAAGAGCATGCAGACTGAGCATATCAGCCCCGGCACGTGTCGCAGAGCGTACCGCGCCTTTTACTGTATTGGGAATATCGAAAAATTTCAGGTCCACAAATACCTTAAAGCCCATTTCTTTAAAACGAACTATAATTTCAGGACCTTCGGCGCAAAAAAGTTCAAGACCAACTTTTACCCAAGGTGCCACACCGCGCACTTTTTCAGCCATTTCAATGGCACTCTGCGCATCTTTAAAATCAAGGGCAACGACTAATTCAGACATATTACTCCCAAGTGCTTAAAATACTTTCCAGAAGTCCCGGGTTGCTACAGGGACGGTTTTTACCGGCAAGATAAATAGCTCTAAGCTCCCCATAAGCCTTATCCAGATCATCGTTGACGATCCAATACTCAAACTTGGGGGCGGAAGCCATTTCCTTCATGGCATTCATCATTCTGCGATTAATGACATGCTCTGTATCGGTATTGCGTCCTTCAAGCCTTCTGCGCAACTCGCCGTAAGAAGGAGGCATCATGAAAACAAAAATCCCGTCCGGCATGGTTTCCATAAGCTGCATACATCCCTGAAAATCAATATCGAATAGGACGTCCATGCCCTTAAAGAGCATCTTCTCAACCGGCTTTTTAGGGGTACCGTAGAAATTGCCGTGAACCTCTGCCCATTCAGCAAATTCCCCTGCTTCGAGCTTCTCGTTAAATTCCTCAACGCTGAGAAAAGAATAATCTTCCCCTTCAACCTCGCCTGCGCGTGGCTCACGGGTGGTGCAGGAGATTGAAAAACCAACCTGCGGAAACTCTTCACGCAGCTTTTTTACCAAGGTGCTTTTCCCGGTACCTGAAGGTGCGCAAAGAACCAGCACCTGCCCTTTTTTCCCCGGGGTCAAAACATCACTCATTTTCGCTCTCCTCGGATGTATAACGATGTCCGATTGTTTCCGCCTGAATAGCCGAAAGAATGACGTGGTTGGAATCGGTAACGATGATGGAACGTGTTTTTCGCCCTTGAGTAGCGTCCACCAGACGCCCTTCCTGCCTTGCATCCTCACGCAGTCTGCGCATAGGTGAAGAGGAAGGGTTTACGATGGTGATTACCCGGCTGGAAACTACAAAGTTACCGAAACCGATATTTAATAGTGTCTGCTTCTGCATTTTACCGAATTACTCAATATTTTGAACCTGTTCACGGCACTTTTCAAGTTCTGCCTTGAATTCGACCACTATTCTGCTCACATCAACATCCTGACACTTGTTGCCGCAGGTGTTGATTTCCCTGAAAGTTTCCTGCAACAGAAAGTCAAGACGCTTGCCGGCATCTTTATTACCGCGCAGAACTTCAAAAATACGTTCCAGATGGGCATCAAGTCTGGTTATTTCCTCGGAAACATCCAGTTTATCAGTAAGAATCGAAACTTCCTGCACCATGCGGTCTTCAATATATTCGGCGCCTAGGTTTTCCATATTACCCTTCACTCTTTCAATTAGGGCTTCACGCTTTGCTTCAAGGATCTCAGGAATTCTTACCTTTATTTTTTCAGTATATTCCTTGAGCAGAGTAAAACGCTCTTCAAGATCACGAACAAGGTCAGCACCTTCGTCCTTTCTTGATTCGCGCCAATTAGCCAGAGCCTTTTCAAGCCCTTCACTGATTGATTCGGCCATATCCGGATCAGGTTCGCTTGAAGCATCACGCCACAATCCGGAAATAGTGAACAAGCGGTTGTAATCAGGGGTAAACTCCACACCGTCAGCAGCAGCCATATCCTTAAGCTGGTCAATCATAGCCTTGGCCTGAAGCTGATTCAGGCTGATTCCCAGCAGTTCGGTGCTGAAAACTTCCAGATTAAGGGAGAGGTCCACACGGCCACGAGAGCCGTATTTGCGGACAACTTTTTCCCAGCGGGATTCATAACCGCGCAGGGAATTGGGCAGACGCCATTTCAAATCCAGAAAACGGGAATTCACACTGCGGATTTCCCAAACATGGCTCCATTTATCTTCGGTGATCTCTGCGCGACCAAATCCGGTCATACTTATGGGCATTGATATATCTCCTTGCCTTCGGCGAATCTTGCGGGAACCTTAAAGCTTTTTACAAAGCGGTTTAAGAATCCCAATGCTTTTTGAGTTTCGCCTGGAGGTTTTTAAATTTATTTTATTTTTACCAACAAGCAGCCGTCCTTAACAGCTACGGGTTTTACTTCTACTAAATCTCGGGGCACTTTCTCTTCGAATCCTTCGTCCAGAATGCATGTGGAATAGAACTCACAGATGCCCTTTGCTTTATTTTGGAAAAGGACTTTCAGGGAATCCATTTCTAAAACTTTCTGCAAGAAAGAATTCTTCTTTTCTTCAACAAGTTCACGCAGAATCCGGCCTCTTTCCTTTTTAGTCTTTCCATTCAACTGACCTTTCATTACTGCGGCTGCGGTTCCCGGACGAATAGAGTACGGAAAAACGTGCGCATAAGAAAGAGGAAGTTTTCGGCAAAATTCAAGCGTATTTTGAAATTCTTCCACGGTTTCACCGGGAAATCCGGTCAGGATATCTGCTCCAAGGCCGAAAACTGGCCATATTTCCTTCAGCTTATCCAGAAAGACCAGCACGTCTTCCGGTTTGTAATGGCCCCGCCCCATGCGCTTAAGCACCTGACGGTCACCGCTTTGCAACGAAAGATGCAGTTGCGGACAGATAAGTGCTGACCTGGAAAAGACTTCCAAAGCACGCTCATTCAGCTGTCCCGGCTCAAGGGAACTGATCCGCAACCTGACCCGACCACCCCATTCGGCAGCGAACTCATCTTCGATACGCTCCATTAAATCCCAAAAATCAAAGCTATCAGCAAAACCGCGTCCGTAATGACTGAGGTTGATACCACTGATTATCATTTCTCGAAATCCTGCATCAAGCAGACGCCTGATTTCACGAACCACGTCATCAGCTTCACGGCTAACGCTCGGGCCTCTTGTAATAGGGACAATGCAGTATGTGCAGCGGTGTGAGCATCCATCCTGAACTTTGACGACAGCTCTGGACCGCTCGTAGTCATCAATTTCAAAAGGCTGAAAAATTGTCTCACCGTCAGTGGCTTCAGGCTTTTTATCAAGCTTGAGAAGTTCGTACTTTCGTTCCTGCGGCAGAACTTCCGCCACTCCGGGGAGTTCTGAAAGTTCTTTGGCAAAGACCTGCGCCGCACAACCGGCGATAATTATTTTTCCTTCGGGATTGCGCCGGTTTATAGCACGTACAGTCTGACGCAGATCGCTCAGGGCCGCAGCAGTCACCGCGCAGGAATTGATTACAATCTCATCGGCTTCCGCGTCATTTGCAGCCTGCTCATAGCCCATGCTCAGCCAGCGTTCTCGGACAGATTCGCTTTCATATTGGTTGATCTTGCAACCTAAAGTGGTAATCCAGAATTTTTTCATTTCATGTCCATATTATCGGCTTCATTTACCATGGAGCCGACAGATATTAAATATATTTCTTTTTTGACCGGGAGTTACGTTTCTTACTGCCATTGCTTTCAGAATGGGAAGCGAAGTCAGGCTTGGGTGCGCTGTAATTGAATTTATCCAGATAAAAAATATCCAGCCCGTAACCAAGCTCCTCTTCAATTTCAGCCAGCCGGGGCTTATCTTCATCTGCGACAAAAGTATATGCTGTTCCTTTGGAATCCGCCCGTCCGGTTCTTCCGGTACGGTGAACGAAAATTTCCACGTTGTCCGGCATGTCATAATTAATAACGTGGGATATATTTGAACAGTCAATGCCTCTCGCTGCAAGATCTGTAGCAACCAGTACGGTGAAATCTCCGAATTTAAAACCGTTAAGGGTGCGGTTACGTTTGCTCTGGGAAAGGTCGCCATGCAGGTCAGCAGCAGCCAGCCCACCTTTGGCCAGACGACCTGCGAGCCTTCTGGCCCAGCGTTTGGTGCGCACGAATACAAGTACTCGTGTAAATTCAATTTCATCCAACAGAACTTTGAGGAAACTCTGTTTCAAATGCAGCGGAACAGGACAACAAAAATGATCTACCCCGTCAGCGCTTACCGTTACCGCCACTCGAATGATCTCAGGATCACTCAGAATATTTTGGGCAAGGTTGCTGATTTCATCCGGCATAGTAGCCGAGAACATAAGGTTCTGTCGCTTGGCGGGAAGTGCTGCCAATATTTTTTGCACTTCTTCCATGAAGCCCATATCGAGCATACGATCAGCCTCATCCATAACAAGGGTGTCTACACCGGAAAGATCAATTTCCCCCCGCTCAAGAAGATCAAGCAGCCTGCCGGGAGTGGCATTAACAATAGTAACTTTTCTGGATTCATTAGCCTGCTTTGCAATACCTGCACCGCCATAGACGGCGGTACTGCGAATTCCGGTCTGCCTGCCCAGCTCTATAAAACTGTCGTGGGTCTGCAAGGCAAGCTCACGAGTAGGCGAAAGTACCAGCACACGAACCGGACCGCGTTTACCGGCTTCGGCATCGAGCAGCCGTTGCAGCACGGGTAGAACAAAAGCGGCGGTCTTGCCCGTTCCTGTCTGGGCAAGTCCCATGACATCGCGCCCCAAAAGTACGGCGGGAATAGCCTTCAGCTGTACCGGGGTCGGTTCCTCATACCCGGCACTGCGAATGCCGGAGACAAGGCGCATGTCAAATTTAAACTGGTCGAAACTCAAAAAAGACTCCATA